>JAEWAH010000023.1 GCA_023391725.1 Bacillota bacterium
GGGACATGCTGATGGCAGCCCTGCTGGAGCTTGTACCCGAGCCCGATCCGTTTATCAGCCGGATGAACGGCCTTGGTATCCCTGGTGTGGTTATTTCGCGGGAGGCCTCCGTCAAGTGCGGTATCACCGGCACGCACGTTTCCGTTTGGGTGAAGGGCGAAGAAGAAGAAAGCCTCGATGTGCATCCACACAGCCACCAGCACGGCCACGAGCACGTCCATAACCATGATCATGACCATGGCCCGGCGGCAGAGCACGTGCATTCCCATGCGGATCTTACAGACATTGCTTCCATCATCCGCGGCCTGCCCGTTTCGGAAACAGTGAAGAAAAATGCCCTGGCGGTGTATCGTCTTTTAGCCCAGGCGGAGGCCCACGTTCACGGAAGGCCCGTGGAACAGGTGCATTTCCATGAAGTGGGGACCATGGACGCTATCGCCGACATCGTGGGCGTATGCCTGCTGATGGAGGAAATGGCCCCGGACCGGGTGGTGGTCTCCCCCATCCATGTGGGCAGCGGGCAGGTGCGATGCTCCCATGGGATCCTGCCGGTGCCTGCCCCGGCCACCGCGCATATTCTTAAGGGTGTTCCCAGCTACGGCGGGGCCATCCGGGGAGAACTGTGCACCCCCACGGGTGCGGCGATATTGAAGCATTTCGCCACGGAATTTGGGAACATGCCCGTGATGCGGGTGCAAGCCATCGGCTACGGCATGGGGAAAAAGGATTTTGAGGCCGCCAACTGCGTGCGGGTGATGCTGGGCACATCCGGGGAGCAGGGCACAGATGGACCCAATGATGAGATCGTGGAACTCAGCTGCAATCTGGACGATATGACCGGAGAAGCCCTGGGATATGCCCAGCAGCAGCTTTTGGAGATGGGCGCGCTGGATGTGTTCGTGGTCCCGATCCAGATGAAAAAAAGCAGGCCAGGGCAGCTTTTATCCTGCCTTTGCAAATCCCAGGACGCGGACTGTCTGGCCAGCGCCATGCTTAAGCATACCACCAGCTTTGGCGTGCGGCGGCAGAGCTTTTCCCGCTATATGCTAAACCGGCATATGGAAACGGCGGATACGGCCTTGGGCCCCGTGCGGATCAAGAAAGGCAGCGGGTATGGGGCCGAAAAGATGAAATACGAATACGAGGATGTGGCCGCCCTTGCAAGGCGGCTGGGGATCCCCATAAGCGAAGTATACACGCTTCTTCAAAAAGAAACGTCCTCTGCCAAGTAGTGACCGGCGTGTGAAAAACCGTAAGAGAAAGCTCCTGGTATCAGGGGCTTTCTCTGCTTTTTTGGGCTTGACTTGAAGTTAGCTCAAAGCGGTATACTTGTCACAGAAACGGTGCTGGAAAGGATGAACGTCATGGCGCGGATCATGATTGGAAAAACGGGCCTTACGGCCGAACAAAACGGATTTGGGGCGCTGCCGATTCAGAGGACCTCCAAAGAGGAAGCGGTGCGCATCCTTCGCAAGGCTTATGAGGGCGGCATGGATTTTTTTGATACCGCCCGGGGTTATACCGACAGTGAGGAGAAATTGGCGGAAGCCTTTTCAGGCATGTGGAACAAGGTGGTCTTGGCCACAAAGACGCCATCTCAAACTGCGGAGGGGTTCTGGAAAGATCTTGACACGAGCCTTCACACCTTAAAAACCGACCATATCGATATCTATCAATTCCATAACCCCGCCTTCTGTCCCCGACCCGGGGATGAAAACGGGCTGTACGACGCCGCCCTGGAGGCAAAGCGCCAGGGAAAGATCCGATTCATCGGCATCACCAATCACCGGCTGAATATTGCCATGGAAGCTGTGGAATCGGGGCTGTACGACACGCTCCAATTTCCTTTCAGCTATCTGTCCACAGGAAAGGATATTGATCTGGTCAAAAGGTGCGAAGAGCGCGGCGTGGGTTTTATCGCCATGAAGGCCCTTTCAGGAGGACTGATCACCAATTCCGCAGCGGCCAGCGCCTGGATGGCCCAGTTTCAAAACGTCATCCCCATCTGGGGCATCCAGCGGGAAAGGGAGCTGGACGAGTTCCTTTCTTATATTCATACCTCGCCAGCCTTGACAGAGGAATTGGCGGCCATCATCGAAAAGGACCGAAAGGAACTCACCGGCGATTTCTGCCGGGGGTGCGGCTATTGCAGCCCCTGCCCCCAAGGGATCGTAATCCATATGTGCGCCCGGTCGGCGCTGCTTCTTCGCCGCGCGCCCATCACCATGCTGATGTCGGACAGTGGCCGGGCGATGATGAAGAAGGTTGAGGATTGCGTGGACTGCGGCCAATGTATCAAAAAATGCCCTTATGGCCTGAACCCGCCTGCGCTGCTCAAAAAGAATTATCAGGATTTTCAGGAAGTGCTGGCCGGTAAGCCGCTGTAATACACTGCTTTGAGCGGGGGAGGCGCGCATGAGAAAGATTCTTGTCGCAATGGATGACCCGCGCTTGCAGTCTCTTGCGGAAGCCGTTGGGCGGCAAAACCACAGGACGCTTGTCTTGTGGACCGCCGATTGCGCCCAGCGTGTGCTTGCCCTGTATGAGCAGCGTCGCCCCGGGGACATGCGCCCCCGGGAGGCACTCCAGGCGGCAAGGGCCTGGGCCCGGGGCGAGATCAAGATGCCTCTGGCCAGGCGGGCAGCACTTGCTTCTCACCGCGCCGCGACAGAAGTCGATCCTTCCGACATGATCGCCTGCGCGGCGGCCCGGGCCATGGGGCACGTGGTGGGGACCGTCCATGTGCCCACCCACGCCATGGGCTTCGTGCTCTATGCCCTTACCGCCTTCCTTAGGACTGCGGGGTATCCCGAACACGAAGATGAAGTCATCCTAAAAGAATGCCAATGGCTTATGGATCGCCTGGTATATTGGGAAGCGAACGCCGGTAAAGAAAAAGGGCCCTGGGCCGCATTTTTATTGCGGGACAGTGCGCCTATCCGGGAATAAAACCGTATGGGGGGAGCCGCATGGTTACCGTAGGTCTGTTCCTCTTCAACGATATGGAATTGCTGGACTTCGCGGGGCCGTATGAGGTTTTTACATGCACTTCTCTAGAGGATGACCCGCATCCTTTTCATGTTTTCAGCATCAGCGAGGATGGTCAAGCGATCCGGACGGTGAACGGGCTTCAAATCCTGCCGGACTTCGGCTTTGATAATCATCCGGCCATCGACATCCTGATCATCCCAGGTGGCGTTGGCACCAAGGCGGAGATGGAAAAGGAAGACGTTCTTGGGTGGATAGCGAAGAACCATGAAAACACAAAGCTTACCTTGTCCGTATGCTCGGGGGCAAGGCTGCTTGGAAAACTAGGATTGCTTGACGGGCTGGAATGCACCACGCACCATGAGGTCATGGAGGATCTGCGCATCATCGCGCCAAAGACGGTCATCCTAAAGGACTTGAGGTTTACGGGCGGCGGCAGGGTGCATACTTCTGCCGGGGTATCGGCAGGCATCGACCTGTCGCTGCATATCGTGGAAAAGCTGCTGGGTCCGGATGCCGCGTCAAGCACAAAAGCCTACATGGAATACGAAGACTGGGATAAGAGCTGATCATCCCTCCAGAAAGCTAAATTGAAAGGCTGTGGCTTGCTTGCGCAGGAGCGCCTGACCGGGAGCCAGGCATTCCGAGGGAAGGCCGCTTAAGAAGGGGGAGGGCTCCCCGTAGGTCAGAAGGATCAATTCTTCCTGCGCCCTGGTCATGGCCACATAGAAAAGGCGGCGTTCCTCGTCAAGATTGCATTCGCCCTTTCGGTTCTCAAAGGGGATCAGGCCTTCCGCCACGCCACACAGGAACACGACGGGAAATTCAAGGCCCTTGGCTCCGTGGATGGTCATCAGGGAGACGGCGTCTGCCGCATAGCACCGCCCGCCGCTGCGCACCACATCGCCTTCCTGCCCCAGTGCCAAAGCCGTCAGCAGATCCTCCATCGTGTCATACATCACGGCTGTATTCAGTAAAGGTTCCAGGTCCTTGCTCTGCGCAGGGCCGTTTTCTTTTGCCCAGGATTCCAGCAGCTCCACAGGCTTGCCGCCAGAGACGAGCGGCGCGTATTTGATAGCCTGCTCCATCCATTTTCCTAGGCCGTCTCGAAGCTCCTTTTGCTTTTCTATAAGGTCATTCAAGGTGGGCAGTGATCTTTCCAGCCCTGCGTACTCTTCCGTCAGCCTCCCGACTTCTTTGAGAGAAAGGCCCGCGTCCCGAAGGCATGATCCAAGGGAAGCAAGATCCCAGGGGTTCAACAGATCCCGGAAAAACGCGGCCGCGCGGCGGGCCAGGGGCGATAGCAGAAAATCCTCCCGCCCCACCACCCGGTAAGGGATATCCACCGCCCAAAGGCAGTGCTCCAGCGCTCGGGCCTGGCGGTTGGTGCGGTACTAAAGGGCTATATCGGAAAGGATGCTTCTGGCGTCCTTTCTTGGGTGGGTTCCTCCTCAGGGAGGGAGGAGGGGGGTTCCGGGCTGTCCTCTGGAGAAGATGCAGGGACCTCTTCCGCAGGGATAAAGGTCAATTGGCTTCCCAACAGCTCCGCCTCACCCTTGTCGAAAAGTTTGACCTTGCCGTATTCCCCATCAAATCCGGGGCTGACTTCCACGAGCCCCGCCCGCAGCCTGCGGATGCCCTCGGCCACCAGGGCTCCCGCGTGGCGCTGGATATCTGGAAGGGGTGCTTCCCGCAGGATAAAAAGCTCCGGGCCCAGGGTATGGATCAGCTCGTCATAGATTTTGCACACCTTCACGCTGGCGGGAGAGACCCCCGCGGAGGACGCGATCACTTCCGGTAACGGAACTATTCTTTCAAACCGCTTGGCGGCATCAGGCGTAAAGCCTTCCTCCCGGTCCGCCAGCTCTTCCACCCGGCTTAGCACCCCCACAGTGACCTTCCCGCCGCACACGGGGCAGAGCCCCCCGGCAGCCAAGGTATCCGTTGGCCTTTGGCATACCTTGCAATTTCGGTGCCCGTCCCAATGGTATTTTCCCTCCTCGGGGAAAAACTCGATGGTGCCAGCAAATCCGCGCTCCTCCCAGCCAGCCAGCGCGGCCGCGATATGCGGGTAGGAAAGCTCCGTATCAAAAAGATTCGCTTCCCTGGCCAGGTTTCCGGGTGAATGGGCGTCGGAGTTGGAGACCAAGGTAAAGCGGTCCAGCATGGAAAGCCGCCAGTTCATGGGCGGATCGGAGGAAAGCCCCGTCTCCAGGGCGTGGATATGGCCCGTTAAGTCCTCAAAGCATTCTTCGATACGGTCAAACCCCGAATACGCCCCGAACAGGGAAAAGTGAGGCGTCCAGATATGGGCGGGGATAAAAATGGCCTGGGGGCAGGTCTCCAGTGTGATCTCCAGCAGGTCGCGGCTGTCCAGCCCCAGGATGGGCCGGCCATCGGAATGCAGGTTGCCGATGGCCTCCAGCCTGCGGGCCAGCGCGTCGCCGCACTCCAAAGAGGGCAGGACGATCACGTTGTGAACCTTGCGAACCTTCCCGTTTTTCTTGTAGATCGAGCTGATTTCGCCCGTAACCACAAACCGGGGCGCAAGCTCCTGCCCCGGGATCTCTTCCCGGATTTGATACTCCTTTTTCAGCGCGTAAAGCCCATCCCCGGCGGGAATGAGCTTTTCCCGAAGCTCCTCCCGCCACTTTTGGTGGGTGAAGTCCCCCGTGCCGATAAGATGAAGCCCCTTGCGCCGCGCCCAAAGGTCCAGCATCTCCGGTACGCACTCGCCGCTGGTAGCCCTGGAGTATTTGGAGTGGATGTGAAGATCCGCAATAAACATGGTCTTGCTCCCGAACTCTTTTGAAACTGCGTCCTCGGCCTTTACTTTATGTTCTGCACAAACTGGATTTTGAGTCCATTGGGATCCAGCACGTTGAAGAACCGAACATGGGGATTGGGTTGGAAGGGCCCGCTGTGTACGGGAATGCCCCTTTCTCCCACGAAAGCCAGCTTGTCATCCAGAGAAGTAACCTCAAAGCCCAGGGAAATATCTGCACCGATATCCGGCTTCTTTCCCTGTCCATCGCAAATCAGTTCCACCTGGGCGCCTTCCCCGTCCAGAAAGGCGATTTCCATGGTGGGCGGGCCAAAGCGCCTGGCCAGTTTCAGCCCCACGATCTCCTGATAGAATTTCAAGGATTCTTCCAAATTGCGCACATGGATGGTGCACCAGCAAAATTTCATCCTAATCCCTCCCGCTATTTTTCGATAATGGCATTATAGGCGCGGCGGCGGGATTTTTCAACAGCGCGCTCCGGACAGGCCCCCACTCATGCGAAACTGTCGATTTTTCCTTTTCCCTGTGGTAAGATGGATGCAGCAAAAAGCCGGGTCGGAGCGGCCGGCCCGGCGGAACGCGTATTCACTTTCTGGCGAAGGATGACCGCTGTCCCATCACACAGTTGGATCAGAGCTTCACCTTTGTCCTGCGTCGTAAGAATGAGGTTTGGTTTAGAGACCCCCTCGCTTCATCGTATTCCATCCCTCCGGATCTGTGCTATAAACCGGGATGGGGACATCCAAAAATCCGGCGAAAACAAAGGAGACGATCGTATGCCAGTTACCATCGGCTATGAGGCAAACGGAAAATTGCGCCTTAAGGGGCTTTCCTGCTCCTGCCCGCTTGATCACCACACCCCCGCCCAGGATATTTACGTGGGGACGGACCTTATCAAAAATGTCCCGGATTATATAAAAGCCCGGGGCCTTGGCAGCCATTGCGTGCTGGTGGCGGACAACAACACGTATGAGATTGCGGGGCGTGCGGTGGAGCAGGCACTTACCGCCGCAGGCTTTGACGTAATCCCCTGCGTGATCAAACGGGAGCACGCCATGGAGCCCGACGAATCGGCCTGCGGCGAGGTTTTACTGTCTATCCAGCCGGAGACGGAATTTTTAATCAGCGTGGGGTCCGGGTCCATCACCGATACTACGCGCATCAACGCCACCAGAACAAAGCTCCCCTTCGTGTGTGTGGGCACTGCCCCTTCCATGGACGGCTACACCTCCGTCGTCGCGCCGCTGATGCTGCGCGGCGTCAAGATCCATAGGGCTGGAGTGTGCCCGGAGATCATCGTGTGCGACCTGGATATCCTGCGCACCGCGCCTTTATCAATGGTGTGTTCCGGCGTGGGGGATGTACTGGGCAAGTACATCGCAAAAGCGGACTGGCTGATTGGCAGCGTCATCAACGACGAGACCTACTGCCCGGTGTGCGGTGAGATCGTGACCGACGCGGTGAACAAGCTGGTGGACAATGTGGGGGAGATCAAGAAAAGGAGCGAAAAGGGCATTCGCATCCTTATCGAGGCGCTGCTGCTGGCCGGGATCACTATCATGATCGTGGGGCATACCCGGGCCGTGGCCTCGGTGGAGCACAACATCGCCCATTACTGGGAGATGATGCAGCTGATGCGGGGCAAGCGTCCCCCGTCCCACGGCGCCGCGGTGGGCGTGGCCACGCTTCTCTGCTGGCCCATTTTCCTGCGCTTTGCCGGGGAAGACTTGAGCAAGCTTGATTTTAAGAAGATCAAGACAGGGCGCATCGGCCGGGATGAACGTATCCGCTGGATGCGCTACGCCTACGGGATCGAGGCGGGCAATATGATCCTCAAAGAGAACCCAGGGGATTTCCTTCCTTGGGAAGAGCAGGAGCGGCGGATTATAAGGGCGCAGGAGCGGCTCCCCGAAATTCAAAAAGTGATCGCCGATCTGCCGCCTTTTGAGCGCATCTATGGAGCCATGAAAGAGCTGGGCGCGCCACTCACCCCCGAAGCGGTGGGTGTGGATGAGGAGCTTTTGCGCGTATCGATGCATTGCGCCAAGGACTACCGTACCAGGTATACTTTGTTCAAGCTTATCGACGAGTGTGGGCTGATGGGGGAATATTTGAAGGAGTACCCGTTGGGGAAGTGGGAGTGAGCGGCGCGCCGCAGGGGGTCGATGCCCACGTCGTCCCGCTACGCAGGACTGGGTGCGAAGGGGGATGTGGGCATCGCCCCCTACGATCAACCACCCCGGCCCTACGGGGCCACCCCTCCTCTGGAGGGGAATCGCACAGAAGGCTTTTGCTCCTCTGTTACGACTTCGCCGTTCCACCGCTCTTGTGCAATCCTCAGTCTCGCTTCGCTCGACAGCTCCTTTCAAAAGGAGCCTTGGAAGCCCTTATGTAGTATTGCTTCCATTCCTTTATGAAGTTTTCCTGGAAGGAGAGCCCGAGGGAACCTCCTTTCTCAAAAGGAGGTTCCCTTGGTTTAACTGTTCCTTTCCTGCACTTTCTCTCCTACCGCCTTGACAGGCGCAGAAGCGGTTGCGTATACTTCAACTACAGCTTCTTTAAATTGTATCCAGGATACAAAAATAAGCGCACGGGAGGATCTATGAACCTTACGCAAAAAATCCTTGCGGCGCACCTTATCTCCGGGCAGTTGGTTCCCGGCGAAGAGATCGCGCTGCGCATCGACCAGACGCTGACCCAGGACTCCACAGGCACAATGGCGTACCTGCAGTTTGAGGCCATGAACGTAAGCCGTGTCCGCACGAAAAAATCGGTGGCCTACATCGACCACAACACGCTTCAAACGGGGTTTGAGAACGCCGACGATCACAAGTATATTCAGACCGTAACAAGAAAGCATGGCATCGCCTGCTCCAAGCCTGGCAACGGCATCTGCCACCAGGTGCATCTGGAGCGTTTCGGCGTGCCCGGGCAGACGCTTCTGGGCAGCGACAGCCACACCCCCACCTGCGGAGGTGTAGGGATGCTGGCCATTGGCGCGGGCGGATTGGATGTGGCGGTAGCCATGGGCGGCGGCGCGTATCACCTGACCTGCCCCAAGGTGGTGAACGTGCAGCTCGCTGGCAGACTGCAGCCCTTCGTGGCCGCCAAGGACATTATTCTGGAAGTGCTGCGCCGCCTTTCTGTAAAGGGCGGTGTGGGCCGGGTGCTGGAATACACAGGCGAGGGCGTGAAGGCCCTTTCCGTGCCGGAGCGGGCTACCATTTCCAACATGGGCGCGGAGCTGGGCGCCCCCACTTCCATTTTTCCAAGTGACGAAACGACCCGCGCTTTTTTGCGGGCTCAGGGCCGGGAGCGGGATTTTTCACCCTTTGGTCCCGATGCTGACGCATCCTATGACGAAACGCTGACCATCGACCTAAGCGCCCTGGAGCCTATGGCGGCCAGGCCGCACATGCCGGACAATGTGGCTCCTATCCGTGAGATTGGGCCCATCAAAGTGGATCAGGTATGCATCGGCTCCTGCACCAACTCAAGCTATTTGGACATGATGCGGGTGGCCGCGATCCTGAAAGGCAAAACAGTGCACCCGGATGTATCCCTGGTGATCTCGCCAGGGAGCAAGCAGGTACTTGCCATGCTGGCCGAAAATGGGGCGCTGGCGGATATGATCGCATCCGGGGCACGCATCCTGGAGTGCGCCTGCGGCCCCTGTATCGGCATGGGCCAGAGCCCTGCCAGCAATGCGGTGAGCGTGCGCACCAACAACCGCAATTTTTACGCCCGTTCCGGAACACCCAGCGCCCAGGTGTATCTCACCAGCTGCGAAGTGGCCGCGGCCACAGCCTTGTCTGGTGTACTTACCGACCCTCGGGGGCTGGATGTTGATTTGAATATCTCCCTGCCGGAAAGCTTCCCTATCAACGACAACCTGATCCTGCCTCCTGCTAAAGAAGGGCAGGAGGACACGGTGGAAGTGGTCCGTGGACCCAACATCAAGCCGTTCCCGGTAAACGGTCCATTGCCCAAAGAAATAAGCGGCGCCGCGCTGCTTAAAATGGAGGACAACATTACCACCGACCACATCATGCCCTCCAACGCCCGGCTGCTTCCCTACCGCAGCAACATCCCGTACCTTTCGGACTTTTGCCTGACCCCGGTGGATCCCACCTTCCCCGATCGGGCCAAAGCTGCGGGCGGCGGTTTTCTTGTAGCGGGGCAGAACTACGGCCAGGGTTCCAGCCGGGAGCATGCCGCGCTGGTCCCGCTGCAGCTGAAGATTAAGGGCGTCATTGCGAAATCTTTTGCCCGAATCCACATGGCCAACCTGATCAATAACGGCATTCTGCCTCTGACCTTCAAAGATCCTGAGGATTATGACCGCATCGGCCAGGGCGATGTGATCCACCTTTCCGACGCGCGGGCCCAAATTGAAAAAGGCGAGGGCCTATTGACCCTCACCGATGAAACAAAAGGTTTTTCCTTTGAGGTTATGCTGCCCCTCTCTCCCCGTCAGCAGGGCATCCTCCTGGCCGGAGGGCTGCTGAATTACACGAGAGAGACGGGGGAATAGAGGACGATGCCAGGCCAGGGACTCTGCCCCTGGACTCCGCTCAAGGGATATCTCCCTTGAGAATCCCTATGCTAAGGAAACAAATAATGCCTCCCTCCAGAGAGGACCTTTCATCTCCGGGGAGCAACAAGGGGACGCCGCAGCGTCCCCTCGTTTTATATTCGTCTCGGGGTTTTAATCCCCCGCCACTACCCAATTCGCCGGATCGCTGTCCCGCCTTCGTTCGATCTCATCTCCGATGGCAAGCTGCGTTTCCATATCCGCGATGCCCGAAGCGTTTTTATCGGTCATATTCCCCTTTTGAAAAGTCTTGATAGCCGCTAATGTCTTTCCGCCGAAAACGCCGTCCGCGTCTTGAGGCTTGATCAATTCCAGTTCTACCAGCTTATTTTGTAACTGGAGTACCTTTTCGCCTTTGTTGCCCGCCCGCATGGTGACATCCGCCAGATCCTTCACGGTGCCGTAGCCCAGAATTTTGGGGTCGGTGAGCAGGTATTCCCCACGCTCCACCTTGGAGGGATTGTTGCCCTCGATGGTGTGGATCACCGTTTCGCCCTTTTCATTGGTGTCGGTATACTCCACCATGGCCACGTGGTCTGTATCCCGGCCCCCGCGCCAAGTGAAAAACATCCAGTCCCCCGGCTGCGGGATGTAATCATTCCGCTCCATGGGGGCCGTCTGCCCGGGGAACCACTCGTCGCCCCAATTATCAATGGCGCCGCGCCTGTCGATGTAGCGGCCCTGCGCAATGAACCAATCGCGGCCCACGTTGGTGCCGCTGTAAAGAGGATATTGCTTCTTCAATAAGTCCGTGCCGTAGCGCTTGTCCGTCTGATCAACGCTCCAGCACAGGAATTCTGCACACCACTGGGCATAAGGATCCCCGGACCAATCGCCGTATTTTGTATATCCGCTCTTTTTTTCCGTATAGCCCAATTCTTCCCGGGCCACGGATAATAGCAATTCCACAAATTCAGGCGTTCCATCTTCCTTCGCCGAGGTGGAGGGCGCTATGGTGACCTCCGGCTGCACACTTGATGCCGCTTGAGGCTGTGGCGTTTGCAATAAAAAAGCTTGCTTTGGTTCCTCAGCCTTTTTCAAGGGGCTGGGCCCCTGCTCTGCCAGCGTGCACGTCAGCATCATCGCAAGGCATACGGTAAGCGACAGAAACCTTCTGCCCATGCAGACTCCTCCTTTGTGCATCTATGCTAACACATATAAAGTTCATTCGCAACGGCAAGTCCTAACAGCCAGGTTATAGCAATACAGGAACACGTTCCCCCATTTCAAGAAAATCCTCCGCCACAAGGCAGTCATACGCCAGCACATGGACGTTATGCGCCGCAGCCTCCCGAAGCGCTTTCCCGAAAGCCGGGTCGGTAGTATCATTGGGCGAAAAGCTGTGAACGCCCGACATCTGGATCACAAACACCACATAGCAAGCATACCCCAGCAATGCGGCGGCCGTCAGTTCCTTCAGATGCCTTGTGCCCCGAATCGTGGGCGCGTCGGGGAAAAGGACTTTCCCCTCGTCTTCCAATGTGACGCCCTTGACCTCCACCAGAACCTTTTGGCCTCCCGCATCCAGATAAAAGTCCAGCCGGGACTGCCCGTAGAACGTTTCCGGTCGGATATACGTAATATCTTTCAAAAATCCGCCAGATCGCGCCCATTCATGGAACACCCGGTTGGGCGCCTGGCTGTCGATGTTGATGAGCCTGTCCCCTTTGTAAACGGCGATCAGGTCATAGGCGGTCTTGCGGGCCGGATTAGTACTCTTGGTCAGTACAACTTGAGCGCCCGGCACGAACAGCTCCCGGCAGCGGCCCGTGTTTTTCACATGGCACACGACCGTTTCCCCATTCAAACAAACATGGGCCACAAAACGGTTGGGCCGGCTTATAAACCGGCCCATGCAAACATTTTCATACCGCACTTTGGCGCCTCATTGCTTGTATATGCACATGAACAGCGCGCCGTCCTTGGCAGTGGCTTCCACCCGGATGGGAAAATCGTAATCGTTGCGAATCTTCAGGTTCAAGGTATCGCTCCCCACTGCCGCGTCCACCCCATGGGGCAGATATCTCGCCCCGGCCGGGCCGTGTGGGCGCCGGTAGAGCACGGTCACCCCCGGCAATTGCAGAATGGTGTTGTAAAACGTAGAAGATACTTGGCAGGTGCCGCCGCCCGGGCCCAAGTCCGATGCCCCGTTGACCAAAACCGGCGCATCAAAATACCCGTTTGCCTTGCTCCAAGGCCCGATCTGCTTATTGAAATCCAGCACTTCCCCCGCCTGAATCACCCGGCTCACCCGCTCGCATGCTACGGCAATATTCTTCATCCGGCCTATGTTGGCCTCATTAGTGGCCACATTGTAAAAGGAAGTGAATGCTGCGATAGGCGTTTCACCGCTCACGGGCGTATCGGTGGGGGATACCGGGGTCAAGTCCTTCAACAGCCGGGTATCCACATACCCGTATTCTTTCCAATAGGGGACCTTTGCCCAGCCGTCGTTGATCTCCAGGATGCTAATTTTCGCTCCAGGCCCAAGGGTCACATGGGCCTTGGCCCCTTCCTTGGGCTCATACAAAACGGGCGTGGTCTCCGCCGTGACCGCCATGTATACGTGTTTGAACACGCCGTAGGGCGGCGTGTTTACCGGATCAAGCGGTGTGACTTTGGTGATCAGGGTGCGTTTGACATAGCCGGTATTGCCGTCATACTTCGCCCTGACCCATACGGGGGTTACTTCATAGATCTGAATGGTAGCTCCCTGGGGAATGCCGTCCACACTCTTGCCGTCGTCGGCGGGCTCCGCGCGCAAGGTGCAGGGTTTGATGACAACGGCGGTATACAGCACGGTATCCGCCGCCGAAGCGGCATAGGGGATCGCCCCTAAAAGCAGCACGGCCATCATCAGGCCGGTAATGAGCCGTTTGAAAAGAGCCATGGAAAAGTCTCCTTCTGCCATTGAAAGCTTTCAATATTATACCATCGTTTTACCAAGGGGCGCAAGCGGTGGGGCACTTGTTTACATCTGCCGCCTGCCGCGCCTTTTTTGCCTACGATGCGTGAAGGTTTTGAATGAGTATTACTGTTCAAAATGGGAAAGCTCTGCTATAATGACTTGAGATCACTGAAGGAGGTTTTTTCCATGCCACTTGTCAATACGCGGGAAATGTTCAAAAAGGCGTACGCTGGCGGTTATGCTATCGGCGCCTTCAACGTCAACAATATGGAAATCATCCAGGGCATCACCGAGGCCGGAAAACTTGAGAACGCGCCGCTGATCCTGCAGGTTTCCGCCGGGGCGCGCAAGTATGCAAAGCACGTATATCTGATGAAGATGATCGAAGCGGCCCTTGAAGATACGGACCTGCCCATTGTGGTGCACCTGGATCACGGTCCTGATTTTGAAACCTGCAAAAGCTGCATCGACGGCGGCTTCACCAGCGTAATGATCGACGGCAGCCACCTGCCCTTTGAAGAAAACATCGCGCTGACTAAAAAGGTCGTGGAGTATGCCCATGACCGTAACGTCACCGTAGAAGGTGAGCTTGGCCGCCTGGCCGGCGTGGAAGACGCCGTGAGCGTCAACGATGACGACGCCCGCTACACCGATCCCGCCGAGGTGGAAGAGTTCGCTGCCCGCACAGGCGTAGACAGCCTGGCCATCGCCATCGGCACCAGCCACGGCGCTTTCAAGTTCAAGGGCGAACCCCGCCTGCGCTTTGATATCCTCGAAAAAGTATCTCAAAAGCTGCCCGGCTTCCCCATCGTGCTCCATGGCGCTTCCTCCGTGATTCCGGAATACGTGGACATGATCAACCAGTTCGGCGGCAATATGCCCGGCGCCCAGGGCGTGCCCGAAGCCATGCTGCGCAAGGCCGCACAGATGGCCGTTTGCAAGATCAACATCGACAGCGACTTGCGCCTGGCCTTCACCGCCGTGATCCGCAAGCACTTCGCCGAGCATCCCGATCACTTCGACCCCCGCCAATACCTGACCGACGCCCGCGCCGCCCTCAAGGAAATGGTCCGTCATAAGATCGTCAACGTCCTGGGCTGCAACGGCAAGGCATAAGAGAGACGCCAGGGAGGCGCTGCCTTCCCAAACCCCACCGTTCAAGAGACAAGTCCCTTGAGAATCCCTATGCTGGGGTAGACATATAAAACAGGCCGCCGGAATACCCCGGCGGCTTTTGTTCTGCCTATCGCTTCTTTTTCCCCTGGGAGTAGAACAAATCGACAGTGTCAACCTATTTTATTGGTATCGGCAGGAGCACGCCGTCAACGGACAGGTAGATGGTATCGGCATATTTTCCGTTAGCAGAATACTCAATGTAATAATCAATTTCCAAATCTCCGTTATCCAATCGGATGAAATGCCTGATCCCGCCGGATTCTCCTCTGCTCAGATCCTCACCCGCCTCATTTGTCAGCCCCATGGGACAAAAGCGGAAATCAAGATCAAGAAACTTATCATTCGACCAATCTACAGGTCCTTCAGGGGCTATGTCCTCCGGTACCAGCACCGTATATCCGAAAAATGCGTTGACAGGCGAAAAGTGCAGGTCGGTGAATGTAACGGTGCAGCCGTTTACCTGATATGGCGGGGGCAGCGGTCTTATCCACTTCCTTTCATCCGGCGCGGGCAGTGTGAAGGAAAAGGCGTCTAATTTGTTCCCCGTCAGGTCATTGATATCAATGGAAATATCAAGCGATCCTTGTGGGCGCAGGAACTTATAAGTATTCAGGACAGCACCGTCCAGTCGCTCACCTCCGTATTCCAGGATGCTGTCCACCAGATATTCATATTCCCCGGGCGCCTCGCCGGCCCGGTAGTCATAGCCCCACAGGCGTACCTGCTGCCCGTTGACGTTGATCGTTCCGTGGTAAAACTGCAGATCCAGACCCGCTCGGATCAAAAGCGCCTGAGCTGCCGCTGCTGCGTTCGCGTCCGCGGACAGGCCTGTGCCTTCCGGAGGCTTTAAAGGCGCCGCTGAAAACAAAATTTGAAGCACACGCCCGTCATAATACGCTTCCTTAACGCGCAGCTTGACCCCGGAAAGCGTTTTCTCCGCCAGATCAGCTGCCACCAGTGCTTGTGCCTCGGCCGGCAACGAATCATAACGCGGATCTCTGTCAAAGTTCAATATCCCAAGGTGCGTCACCGCCGCCAGCGCAGCTCCTGCCAGAAGCGGAAGCAGGCCAAGCAGCGCGACCAGCGTCAGTACCCTCCTGGGCCGCGCAGCCTTTTCTGACAGGTTGGCCGATGTGCCGATCAGCGCTTCGTGGCATTCCCGGGGAATCGCCGGATAGGCGTTCTTCAAATCGTTAAGCTTCATCGTTCCTCGTCCTCCCATTCATCTTCCAAGGCAAGCTTCAATGATTGCCGTGCCTGATACAGCCGCCCCCTCAACGTGCTTTCCGTCAGGCGGAGCATGGATGCCACTTCTTTTAACGAATAGCCTTCCATGTAGTGCAGCACCACAGGCAGGCGCTGCTTTTCCGGCAACCGGTCCAGCGCTTCCCGGACGGAGGAGTCGGGGGCGTCAGTCACCGCCTCCGCCTTCACCTGCGAAAACAGTATGTACTTTCTTTGCCTTCGCCGCATGGCCTTGCAAACATTGATCAAGATCCTGGTCAGCCAGGTGGCAAACAGGCTTTCATCTCGCAGCGTATGCCGGGACGCCCAGGCGCGCATCACGGCTTCCTGCAAGGCGTCCTTGCAGTCCTCGTTGCTGTTAAGCAAAGACCGGGCAACCCGGTAAAGCGTCTGCTCCCTGGCTTCCACTTGCAACGCGAATGCGTGCTTATTCATTCGATGCCTTCCTTGCGGAATTTTTTCCATGTAATGCATTACGCCTATTAGATAGCATAATCCTGGAAAATATCAAAAAGGCCTGCATTTTTTCTGCGGGCCTTTTGATGAAAGATACCTGATACACCAATTCTATTTTGAAGGTTGTTGCTGCGCCTGCCCCTCCTGCCTTCTAGCCAGTTCCAGATACTCCACCGCTCCCTTGGCCAGCGCCTGGGCGATTTTCTCCTGATAGTCGGCGTTCAGCAGCTTCTTCTCTTCGGAAGCGTTGGAGATAAAACCGCATTCCACCAGCACCGAAGGGATATCCAGCGTAAGAATGAAGTAGTCCCCACTGGAAGCTGCCCGCTTTATTCTAGGCTCCAGGCCTTCGATGAGGGCGCTTTGCATCACCCCCGCCAGCAGACGTCCGTTTTCCTTTTCTTTCCGGTAAAACACTTGGGGACCGGTGGAACTGCTGTTGCGGTATTCGTTCATATGGATGCTAATGAGCATGGTGGTCCCCTCATCCTTAGCCAGTTGTATGCGCCGTTCCATGTCCTGGCGCTTTTTCGTCATGCCCACAGGGGCCACCTCGTCGCACAGCGCGTAATCCGCGGTGCGTGTGAGAAACACCTTGGCCCCCAATTCCTCCAGCGCACTGGCAGTCTTTTGGGCCACGGACATATTGATGACCTTTTCCCAAATACCGCTCTGCCGAGCCTTTGCGCCGCCGTCATACCCGCCGTGGCCCGGATCCACGCAGATCACCTGACCCGCGAGGGGCAGCGCCTCGCTGCTTGCGGCCGCATCCTGAGCGGGGAGGGCGGGCATGGCCGGGCGAGGCGGATTAGGCCTGTTCCCCAGCGGCGCAAGCTCCTGTACTCCTATCATCAAGGCCAGGAAGGCCGCGCACAGCCCCAGGGTTATCAGGCGGCTTTTTACAAAACCATGACGCCGTTCCGCCACATTATCCACATCCCTTCGCGGATTATCCTATGCCCTCACATCCCCCGCTATGTCCGCATGAACATGCGCGCTCCAATGTATACGGAGGATGAATGCATAAAAACCATCCGCGCAGGGTTCCCGAAAAATAACTGTTTCTCGCGCTTTTCAGACAAAGGTACGCGAAGCGGCTCGGTTTTATGCATTGCATATGCCGCTTATTCGTGCGCGTATATACTGATAAAAGCACAAGGATTGTCCACGCCCACATTTCCACACTGTCCACAGGGTTATCCACAGTTTTCCACGGGAAAAGCCTTGATTTTTGGCCCTGTGGCCAAAAGTCCTGTGGAAAACCCGGCTCCAAGAACGATTTTTCCACCTGTGGAGACAGCCTCACATACTTCTTACATGATTATTACAAGCCTGTTTATGGGTTCGACAAAGGGTCATCATTTCGTTGGAAAAGGGCTAAAAATGTCGGAAAAATGTCGTGCGGTTTGGCTTAAAAAGGTGCCTGTTTCTGCCGAAGGCCAGGGCCGAGCTGCCTAAGTCTTAAGGCACACGTCGCTATACGCCAACCACCCCGTCCGGCTTTGCCGTCCACCCCTCCTCTGGAGGGGAATGGAAACGGCTTCCCCGGGGGAGCAACGAGGGGACGCCGCAGCGTCCCCTCGTTTAGAAATCGTCTCCACCGGCTTTGCCAGTGGGACGGGGGTTTGCGGAGCAAACATTCCTTACACGATTTCCTGGCCGTGAGCTGCACCGTCCAAGCGAAGCGAAGGACGGTGCAAAAGCTCACAAGGAAATCGTGCAAAGGTCAAAAAAAGCCCGTCCTACGCATAGGACGGGCTTTTTTTGAAACGTTAGTCGACTGTAAAAGGCAGCAAGGCGATGGCACGGGCGCGCTTGATGGCCTCGGACAGTTGACGCTGATGCTTGGCGCAGTTGCCGCTCATACGGCGGGGCAAGATCTTGCCGCGCTCGTTGGTGAAGCGGCGCAGACGGTTGACGTCTTTGTAATCGATGAATTCGATTTTATCTACGCAAAAGGCGCACACCTTCCGCCGGGGCTTGCGACCCCGGGGGCGGGCCCTTTTCTCGCCACGATCTTCAGACATGGGTGTTCCTCCTTCATGTTTCCGTTAAAACGGTAGCTCGTCCTCATCCACCTGGGTAAAACCGCCGGCGCTGGAGTTGTCCATGCCGGAGCCGGAAGAAACACGGCCTTCGCCGTCTTCGCCCCTGGGGGAGAGAAATTCGATGTCGTCAGCAGTTACGTCCAGGGAGGCCCTGGTTGTGCCATCCTTGCCTTCATAGGTGGACACGGAAATGCTTCCCGTGACGCCGACCTTGCGCCCTTTGACCAGATACTTCTGGCAAAGCTCGCCCAGCTGCCGCCAGGCGGTGATGCGGAAAAAATCCGCCTCGGGCTGGTTCGCGGCGCCTTGGGCGCTGCGGCGGCGGTTCACTGCGATCGTGAAGGAGCACACGTTGATTCCGGTGGAAGTTGTGCGCATTTCGGGATCGCGGGTGAGGTTGCCAATCAGGATGACTTTGTTCATCTCACGT
>JAEWAH010000026.1 GCA_023391725.1 Bacillota bacterium
GTAATGAACTTCGAAAAGCCTTCCCTATCCACCGCCAGCGCTCCGCCTGCGGGCACGCGTGTCGCGTCTGCCGCGCGCATGATGAGGGAGTCCAAAAGGCGCATTTCTTCCTTGAGCAGCCCCACCGCGTTGGTGAGCCTGTCGGAACGCAGGCTGTTGGAGCAGCAGAGTTCCGCCATGCCAGGATCGTGATGGGCCGGGGTATACTTTTGCGGCTTCATTTCATAAAGGGTCACGGGGACGCCCCGGTTTGCCAGCTGCCAGGCGGCCTCGGCCCCGGCCAGCCCCGCGCCGATCACTTGCGCGCGGGTCATTCCGCGTCATCCTCCGCTTCCTGCGGGGCTGCAGCCAGCACTTTGTGGCGGCAAGTCTCGTTGGCGCACATGTGCCATACTTCGCCCTTGCGGCCCACTTTTTCGGTCATGAAGCTTCCGCACAGGGGGCAGCGCTCCGGGACGGGCAGCTCCCAGCTGACAAAGTCGCACTCGGGGTAGCCTTCGCAGCCGTAGAACTTGCGGTTCTTGCGGCTGGTCTTTTCCATGAGCCGCTTCCCGCACTTGGGGCACGGCGCTTCGATGTAGTGGAGGATGGGCTTGGTATTGCGGCATTCGGGGAAGTTGGGGCAAGCCAGGAATTTCCCGAAGCGGCCCATCTTGTAGACCATCATGGCGCCGCACTGGTCGCAGGGCACATCGCTCACTTCATCGGCGATGTGCACCTTTTCCACCTGCGCCTCTGCCTTTTTCAGCGTCTCCTCAAATGGCGGATAGAAGGTGCGCAGGATATCGCGCCAGTCGGCGCCGCCTTCCTCCACGTCGTCCAGTTCATCCTCCAGCTCGGCGGTGAACTCGGTATCGACGATCTTCGAAAAATACTGCTCCATCATGTCGGTGATCATGCGGCCCAGCTCCGTGGGATAGAGGCGCTTTTTCTCGCGGCTGACGTAGCCGCGGGCAATGATCGTTGTAATGGTAGGCGCATAGGTGCTGGGGCGGCCGATGCCCTTTTCCTCCAGCGCACGAACAAGCGAAGCCTCGGTATACCGGGAGGGGGGCTGGGTGAAGTGCTGTTCGCTTAACACATCCTCCACCGCCACCGCGTCGCCTTCTTTGAGCTGCGGCAGAGTGGTCTCGCTGCTTTGAGATTCCTCATCGGTGCCTTCCTCATACACGGAGGTGAAGCCGGGGAACTTCTTGTGCTCGCCGTAAAAGCGAAGTCCCACGCCGTTGCCGCCGATGTCCAGCGTCAGGGTATCGTAGAGCGCGGGCATCATCTGGCTGGCCAGAAAACGGGAATAAATCAAACGGTAGAGGCTGAACTGCTCCTTGGTCAAAACCGCCTTGATGCTCTCCGGCGTACGGTGGACGTCCGTGGGCCGGATGGCCTCGTGGGCTTCCTGAGCGTTCTTGCGGCCTTTGAACTCATTGGGCGTCTCCGGCAGGTATTCCTTGCCGAAGCGCTCGGGGATATACTGGCGGACCGCCTCCATGGCGTCGTCGGAGATACGCACGGAGTCGGTACGGATATAGGTGACCAGGCCCTGGATGTCCTTGTTCTCCAGCTCGATGCCCTCGTACAGCTGCTGCACCACCTGCATGGTCTTGGCGGTGGTGTAGTTGAGCTTGCGGCTGGCCTCCTGCTGCAGAGACGAGGTAGTAAAGGGCGCAGCGGGCATCTTTTTGCGCTCTCCGGCCTTGACAGCGTACACCGCAAAGCGGGCTGCTTTCATGCGCGCCGCGGCTTTTTCAGCATCCTGCTGGTTGTTTATATCGCATTTTTCCCCATCCAGGGAAACAAGGCGCGCGTCAAAGTGCACCTTTTTCCCGCGGCTGGAGAAGCACTGGGCCTTTGCGGTAATGTCCCAGTATTCCTCGGGGATGAAGGCTTCGATATCCTGCTCGCGCATGACCACCATGCGGGTCGCCACGCTCTGTACACGGCCTGCGGAAAGGCCCTTTTTGACTTTGGCCCACAAAAGCGGGCTGATCTTGTAGCCCACCAGCCGGTCAAGCACGCGCCGGGCCTGCTGGGCGTCCACCCGGCCCATGTCAATGGGACGGGGCGCCTTCAAAGCGCCTTGGACGGCCTTTTTCGTCACCTCATGAAATTCGATACGGCAGGGCTTGCTAGGGTCAATGCCCAGCGTCTGCGCAAGATGCCAGGAGATGGCCTCCCCTTCGCGATCAGGGTCGGTGGCGAGCAAGATCTGGGAAGCGTTCTTGGCTTCCTTGCGGATCTTGGTCAGAATCTTGCCGCGGCCGCGGATGGTGATGTATTTCAAATCAAAATCGTGGTCCACATCCACGCCGAATTGGGACTTGGGCAGATCCCGGATATGCCCCTGGGAGGCTTCCACCTTATATCCCTTGCCCAGAAATTTGGCAATGGTGCGCGCCTTGGCAGGCGACTCCACGATGATCAGTTTGCTTTCTGTTGCCACAAATAACCCTCCATGATTGAAGTAAAGCGTGATTTAAGCATGGGACCCCGTTAAAGAGTAGAGGTTTCCAGCGGATTTCTTTATTATTCCCGCAAGCTCAAGGATTGTCAAGAGCGAATTGAGCGGCGCCGCGGGCATCTGCAGGTGAGATGCCAGTTCCTCAAAAGTGAGATCCTCCCGACGAAGCAGCGATGTCACCTGCTCCTGGCCTGGGACGGCGGGGATAGAAACCTGCTGTGTGGATTTTGGCTTTTCACCCAGCTCCCAACCCATGTCCTCAAAAATATCATCGGCGCAGGTGACGGGCCGCGCTCCTTCCCGCATGAGCTTGTGGGGAGCTTCAAAGCCTTCCCGGCCTACCGGGCCGGGGAGAGTGAATACTTCCCGCCCCTGCTCCAGGGCGTGGCCCACGGTGATCATGCCGCCGCTTTTCAGCTGCCCTTCCAAAAGAACGACCCCATGGCTCACGCCGCTTAGGATCCGGTTGCGGTCCGGAAAGTGGTAATTGGCCGGCTTTGATCCCAAGGGATATTCGGAAAGGAACAGTCCGCCGCAAGCCATCACCTTTTGAAAAAGCTCCTTGTTTTCTGGGGGATATACGGTGTCCAGTCCGCAGCCCAGGACAGCGGCGGTCTTACCGCTTGCTTCGAGACACCCCTCATGCGCGGCGGTGTCGATACCCCTTGCAAAGCCGCTGACCACCGTGACGCCTTTTTGCCCCAGCTCCCTGCCCAGGGAATGCGCCATATCTTTCCCGTAGCGGCTGGGGGTACGGGTGCCTACCAGGGCGATGGCGCGGCCTGAGAGGATAGCGGGATCGCCCAAGGCATACAAAACAGGCGGCGGGCAGGAGATACTTTCAAGCAGCGGCGGGTAGTCTTCGCCACCCGGAAACAGCGCGCGGATATTCTTTGCCGCCATAGCGGAAAGGACATCCTCCATCTCCTGTTCCCCATGATATTTGTGGAGCGTCCGGTATGTGCCTTGCCCCAGCGCCTTTTCCATAGCCGGGGAAAATACCTCCCATACCTCCTCCGCGCTGCCGTAAATGTCCAGGAGTTTGCCCAGCTTTCGGGCGGCCATGTCCGCCTGGTTAAGCCATAGGCGGCGCCGCTCCTCCTTTGTATATGCCATGGGCTACCTCCAATATTTCCTGTCCAGGTTGCGGTATTGGATGGCCTCGGCCACATCGGCGATTCCGATGGGCCCTCCATCCCGAAGATCGGCAATGGTACGAGCCACCTTCAAAACCCGCCCGTAGGCCCGCATGCTCATGCCGTAGCGCTCCATGGCGGCATGGAGCACGTTTTGAGCCTCTTCGGACAATGGGCAGTATTTCTTGAGCTGTTTTGCGTCCAGCTGGGCGTTGCAGTGGATGCCATCCTCCTGGTAACGTTCCTGTTGCATTTGTCTGGCTTTCTGCACACGCTCCCTCACGGTCTGGGAGGATTCCTCACGGCCTGTGTTATTGATCTCCCCCACCGGCACCGCATCCACTTCCACCTGGATGTCGATGCGATCCAGCAGCGGGCCGCTGATCCGGTCCAGGTAGCGGCGAATGTCGTTGTGGTTGCACCGGCACTGCTTGACACGGCTGCCGTAGAAGCCGCAGGGGCAGGGATTCATGCTGGCCACCAGCATGCAGCGAGCCTGATACCGGGACTGTGCCTGCACCCGGGATACCGACACCACCCCATCTTCCAATGGCTGGCGCAGCGCCTCCAGGGCGGGGCGAGAGAACTCCGGCAGTTCATCCAGGAACAGCACGCCGTTATGGGCCAGGGAGACTTCCCCGGGCCTTGCGGCCTGACCGCCGCCTACCAGCGCGGGCAAGGAAGCGCTGTGATGCGGCGCCCGGAAAGGCCGCTTGGTGATGAGTCCGCCTTCCGGCGGCAGGTCGCCTACGATGGAGTGGAGCCGGGTCGTCTCCAGCGCCTCTTCAAAGGTCATGGGCGGCAATATCCCCGGCAGGCACCTGGCCAGCATGGTCTTTCCGCTGCCGGGTACGCCAATAAAAAGCAGGTTATGGCCGCCGGCCGCGGCGATCTCTAGGGCGCGGCGCGCGGCAGACTGGCCCCGCACCTGGCTTAAGTCATTGGCTTCCCCGGCGGTGCTTTGAAGGCAGTTTTCATAGCTGCGCTGGATCTGGGCGGGGATGGGCTTCTGCCCGGTCAAGTGGCGAACGGCCTCGGCAAGGTCATTGGCCGGAAACACTTTCATGCCCTGGATGCTTTCCACTTCCCGGGCGTTCTTTTCGGGCAGCACCACCTGGTGGACGCCATGCTCATGGGCGCTGATCACCATGGGCAGCGCGCCGCGCACCGGGAACAATTCCCCCTGCAGGGAGAGTTCCCCCAGCAGCAATACATCGTCCAGGGGTGGGAAAGCCACCTGGCCGCTGGCCTGCAAAACACCTACGGCAATGGGCAGATCAAAGGCGGGCCCCTCCTTGCGCAGATCGGCGGGTGCTAGGTTTACCGTCACTCGTGCCACAGGCATGTGAAAGCCGCTGTTCATGATGGCGGCACGGACCCTGTCGCGGCTTTCCTTGACGGAAGCATCCGGCAGGCCCACCACCTCCATGGCGGGAAGCCCGTTGGTAATGAACACTTCCACCCGCACGGCAAAGCCGTCCACACCGCTCAGGCCGTAGCCCAGGGTCTGGGAAAGCATGGCTTCCCCTCCTTACGTCTTTTGCATCAATAGTAAATTCGCGGGAACCACTTCATGAAGTCCAGCCACTTGGTGGACACCGTCACGCCGCTGGCGTAGGGGTAAAAGCCTATGAACATAATGGCCGCCAATGCCACTAACCCCCACAGAAGCGGCTTGTACCCCCTCTTCCATACGTCGCCCAGCCACTGGAAGCAAAGCACCGTACACAGGATGATGAACGGTATGCTGGCAAAGTAATGGTAGATGAAGGTGGAGCGTGGCACCAGCACCCAGGGCAGGTACTGGCTCAGGAAGCCGATGAGCACGATGGCAGGCGCGATGTCATGCTCTTTCGTATGAAGGTGCATGAACCTTCCCCTATCATCAGCCCACACGTGGCGCTTGGCCCACATGGCAAACACGATCAAAAGCCCAGCCAGCCCGGTCCACCACACGGCAGGATTACCCATGGCGTAGATGGTGTAAGCCATGCCCGCCGGTGCGAAGACGCCCCTGGTGTTATACCCCATGGGCTTCAAAATGAGCGGCCATTCCCACCAGGGAGATTTGAAGGGATGGTCGGCCCCCAGGCCCGGGGTGCTGTGATAGTCGTACATGCCCTTCTGGGCTTCAATGATCTTTTCCAGCGTGACGCCCCCGGAATAGGCAAAGTAAGGGATGTAGGAGAGGTAATAGATCAGCGCGGGGATCGCGATAAAGAAGAGGATGCACCAGGCCAGCGTGACGAGGATCCGGTTCAGACCTTTATCTGCCGCCAGTACCACCGCGTCCTGCCGCGCCTTTGGCACGGCCTTTATATTCACCCGCAGCCTATTGGCTTCCCGGCTTTCCATGAAATGGCGCCAGCAGCTAAAGAAGAACAGCACAGCCAGCCCGGCTGCGGCGTATAGGCCGATCCACTTGCTGGCGATCCCAAATCCCATGAACAGCCCGGAGAGCCCCAGAGGAATCAGCGTTTTGTAAAAAGGCGTTCCCCAGAAATCCATCATCATGTACCTGTACATGCAAAGGTACGAGATCATGATGAACAGCACCGGGAAGCTGTCGATGGTGGCCAGGCGGGTCTGGGTAAAGTGCATCAGGTCAAAGGCCATAAGCAGCATGGCCGCTGCCGCAAGGTCTGTGCGCCTTGTGAGCTGCTTGCCCAGAAGATAGATAGCCGGGAGCATCAATACGCCCATCAAGGCGCCGGCAAAGCGCCAGCCAAACGGCGTCATGCCAAAGATCATGACCGCCCAGCTCATGATCACCTTCCCCAGGGGGGGGTGGGATGTCTCGTAGGTAGGCAGGCCGTGGGCATGCTCATAGGCGGTGCGGGCATGGTAGATCTCATCAAAATACGTGCCATTGAACCAGCTGGGCTCGCCCTCCAATGTATCCTGCTCATCAATGAGGTTTTCAGCTGGCTGGGCGGCCTTGTTGCTGGGGTTGTTCCCGGTGTGGGCGGAAAGGCTCACAGGCAGTACCTGCCCATCCGCCGTGCGCAGGATCACTTCGCTTAAGTTCAGCCCAATCACCGGCGCGGTCACGCGCACATAACGGCCGGAAAGCTCACGGGGCACACTGGTATACGAGACGGGCCCTTCATCGCCGGGGGTGGTCTCCACCAGATACTGCCACTGGAAGCAGTTCCCCTGCTGCATCTGGGCGGAATACTCCTCCGACCACGTCAATCCATCGGAGCTTATTGCCACAGAAAAATCGCTGTAGTTGATGCCGCCGTAGTACACGACCCGAAAGTCCTTTTCGGCGCCCAGGTCCAGCACCACCTGCTCCCCCGCCTTGGAGGATACGAAGGCCGTCTGCGGGGCCTTGGTGCGGCCCAGATTCCAGAAGGTCAATACAGAATAGGCTACGGTCACGCCTACCAGAAGAAGCAGGTCCAGCCGCTTAAGATTGAACCTAAAGTCCCTGGGATGAAGAAGCGCGGCCCCGGCCCGTGTCTCCACCGGCTGGACCTGCGCCTGGGCGCTGTTTGCGGGGGCGATATCGGGCAGCCTTAACCGCTGCTCCGGCGCGTTCATGGCGCAAAGCCTTTCCCCGGTGTAAAAGGCAAAGGCGGTGAGGGCAATGTTCAGGATGGACAAAAGCACGCAAAGCCCGTACGTCTCCTCGTTCAGGTGTAGGTACTTAAAGCCCAGGCGGATGGAGTTGTCAAGCACGATACCGGCGTTGATAAACGTGGTCACGGAAAAGCCGGCCAGCAGCACGAGGATACGCCAGTCCCGCTTTTGAATGTAGGCAAGGAAAAGCAGGATGATGGCCGGGAAGAGGTAGCGCTCGTGCATCATCACGCCAAACACATAAAGCCCGATAAACAGGATGGCGCCCATGAGCGGGAGATTTTCCAGCCTGCCGCCCCGAAGGTAGGTGAGCAGCACCCACATAACCACCAGGGCCATCATCCCTGTGCCGAAAGTGGAAAAGGCCACATGCTGAGCGGCCATGACAACGAACATCACGCTGGCCGCCGCCAGGAAGGTGGGGTGCGCGGCCCTTAGCAGCCCATCCCCTTTGCGTTTGGAGGCTGCAATGAACTGCCAGACCGACAGCCCGGCCATAATCAGCGCCAGCGTCACAAGGAGGGACGTGCCCACCTGATCGCTCAAATACCCCCAGTTGTAACTGGCCGGGAAGTAGTAGAAGTTGGTGGTGTTAAGAGTCGTGAAGGGATAGGAGGTCAGCGTGTTCCCGTACAGGCCAAAGATCCAGGTGACTGGCTGATGGACGGTAAAGGGCAGCAGGATCGCCACTGCCACCGCCACAGACCACAAAAGGCCGTAGCCCAGCTCTTTCCAAGGCTGCTTCTCACCTTTACGGAAAACATCACGCAGGATGGCCACCAGGCCCAGGGGTCCCAGCATCAGCGCCTGAGGCTTCATGAGCACGCAAAGCACATAGATGGGCAGCACCCGTTCCCACTTGCGCTCCATTGCAAAGGCACAAACAAGCATAAGCCCCAGGGCCAGAATGCTGTCCACCTGCCCCCAGGCCGCGCCATTTAAAAGAATAACAGGGTTGAAGGCGCACAGAATGCTGAGGACCGCCGCAGCCATCATAGGCATGCGCTTTTTGCCCAGGCGGTAGATCAGGATGGCCGTAGCCATATCCGCCAGGATGGGCGCGAACTTGATGTTCAGAAGCTGCAGCCCCGGAGAAAGCGGGCCAAACAAATTGGTAATGGCGCTGTTTATCCACCACACGTACAAAAGGGCCGGAGGATAATCCAAAAGCCCAGCGGAGGAATAGATATTGGCGGGGCCATATTGCCCCATCATATCGCCCCAGATACGGAAATCGTTCACATCGTGCTCCATGCCCGGTATCTTTACCGCCAGGATCACCCGGAGCACAAACGCGGCGAACAGCGCAAGGGACAGCAATATCTTTACATTGTCTTTTGATTCCTGCGTAAGACGCTCGGCAGGCGTTTCCTTTTGCAGGGGGCGAAGCAAACACGCCATCAAAGCCAAAAAGGCCAGGGCCAATACAATAAGGGACGGCCAGTTGGAGGAGGTGCCAAGCGCCCCTCCCTCGTTTACGTCCTCCGAAGCCGGAAGGTTTGTTTCATACCACTGGGTCAGTTCCGCACCTGCGGGGATATCACCCGTAACTTTAGTGAGGGAAAGGTCGTCAAAGTACGCCTTGCCCTCACTCTCCCCGCCGTAGCCGCCCAGGCGGGCAAACACGGTGACTGTATCCTGGTCCGGCCCGGTCTGGCCGTAGAGGGTGAGCTTCTGCCATGGGCTGTCGCCATACACGCCTTCGGAGAAAACGTAAACGCCCCCCACCGAGACGTTGGCGCCCGTGCCCGTATCCGGCACGCCTTCGGTGCGGACGTACCCCGTCAGGCAATAAACGGTATCAGGCTTCACCGAAACGTCCTGGGCGAACCTGGCGTCGTTGGGGCCGTAATTCTCCACAAAGACGGCTGTTTGCCCCGCCTGCGCCGGGGAAGAAACGCCGTAGTCCGTAAACCCCGCCTGCATGATGTAGCTTTCGGTATACCAGCCTGCGGGCATCCCGTTTTCATCCAGCGTTTCAAAGCTGCCGTTTTCCAAAAGGTTCTGGCTTTCTTCCTGGCCCAGGGCGCATACAGGTGCAAGCAGCACCAGCAAAAGCGCAAGGCACAAGCAGTATCGCAAAAGCTTCCCTCTTTGCATTATCACCATCAAACCTGGCTCCTTACCGCCCGCAAAAGCGGTCCTTCTTCGCTCATCCGGGCCAATCGCCGGAAAAGGCATTCTCGATATGCAGGATGCCCCCGGCGGTTATTTCCACTACATCAAAACGCAGCGGACGGGAAAAACCTTCCACTTTGGAAAGGTATTGCCCCGCGGCCGTGAGAATGCGGCGCTGTTTTGTTGCCGTCACGGCCTCCAGCCCCGCGCCGGGGCTGGCTTTTAGACGGCGTTTGACTTCCGCAAAAATAAAGCAGCCGTCCTTTTCAAGAATGAGGTCGATCTCCCCGCCCTTTATACGGAAATTCCTTTCCACAAGGCGGTATCCCAGATCTTGAAGATAGGCAAGGGCCATCTCTTCCCCCAGGATGCCTTTTTGGACCGCGCCTGTCATGCGAAATGCCCAATGAAGCTTCTTCTATGGAACGGGCAGGGGCCGTATTGCCTGATGGCGGCGATGTGCTGGGCCGTGCCGTATCCCTTATGCTCCAAAAAGCCATAGGCGGGGTAGGATTCGTCCAGCGCGGTCATTTGCCTGTCCCGCGTCACCTTGGCCACGATGCTGGCGGCGGCGATGGCGTAGCAGAGCGCATCCCCGTGGATGATACCCTGTTCCCGGCCATGAAGGCCCAGTCCCTCCAGCGCGTCGATGAGAAAAAGCTCAGCCGGGATATCTTTGGCTGCTCTTCGCATGGCTTCCTTGGTGGCGTTGAGGATGTTGATCGTATCGATCTCCTCGGGTGTTGCTTCCCCCACGCCCACATACTGCGCGATGTCCATGATTTGCTCATACACCGCTTCCCGGCGCTTGGGGGATAGCTTTTTGCTGTCATCCACCCACTCTATCAAGGGTTCCGGCGGCATCACTACGCAGGCGGCTACCACATTTCCGGCCAGGGGGCCGCGCCCGGCCTCGTCCATGCCGGCAAAGACGATGCCCGAAGCCCACAGGGGCTCATCAATTTTCGTCAGTTCCTTCAGGCGGTTCTGCCTTAACATCTTCCGCATGCTCCTTCGCTTTGGGCGCTTGCAAAATGGGCGCTGCTTTTTCCTCCCGGCAAAGCTCCAGGGTAATACGCCCCAGCTTTCCGGCCCGGAATTCATCCAATACCACGGCGGCGCCCCGCTCCGTATCAGTGTTGCCGCCCTTCATCAAAAAGCCCCGGCCCCGGCAGACGCCTTCCAGCAGCGCAAGCCCCTTGAGTGCGGTATCGGCAAGTTTGAA
>JAEWAH010000052.1 GCA_023391725.1 Bacillota bacterium
AAGCGCGGGCTGCTCAACTGGACCAGCACAGTGGAAACGCTGCCCCACTTTGTAGATAAGAAGAACATTGCGCTCTTTACTTCCCACAAGGTCTTCAGCGAGACAGAAATGCGCAGCCGCACCGACATCCTTCTGGAGAGCTATGTGAAAGTGATCAGCATCGAAGCTTTTACCATGCTGGAGATGGCCCGCAAGGACATCCTGCCCGCAGTGCTTTCTTACACCAAGGCCATAGCGGACGAGGTCCTCAGCAAGAAGGCCGTGCTTGTCTCCCTGGATGTGAGTGCCGAGGAGGCGCTTTTGACCAAGCTTTCCACGCTTACCGGACTACTCAGCAAGAAAATCGAAGCGCTGGCCAACGCCATGGCCGACAACGGCGAAAGCGATCTGCTCAAGCACGCCACGCACAGCCGGGATCACCTTGTCCCCGCCATGGCGGAGCTTAGGGCTGTGGCCGACGAGCTTGAGACCATCGTGGCAAAGGCCTACTGGCCCTATCCCACCTATGGAGATTTGTTGTTCAACATTTAAGGTTCAGCGCAAAAAGGCATGCGCCGGCGGAAATTTCCGCCGGCGCATGTCGTTTTGGGGCAAACCGTAGGGCGGGGGCTTGCCCCCGCCCTACAAACGAGATATAATTTTTGTTCCTAACCGCTCTGATATCCAAGCAGAGAAATACATAATTGAGGGAATGGCTCTTCGCTGCCATTCCCTCAAATCTTACTTGATCTTGTTTTGTGTGGCCTTCCATCCCATGTCGATGGCCGTCTGATGGGAGGTGGCGTACGGCCCGATGGCCGCTACTTCGGAGGCCGTGCGCGGGAAATGGATGCACATGTGGCCCGGGAAATTGTTCTCCTGGTTATGGTCCACGCTGTGGGGAACGTCGTGCGTCGAAGCCATATAGACACGCCCGTCGCTGAAAATGACCCATACAGGCTTGGGCGTCCAGGTGTTTTTCCCGCCAAAGGCTTTGACCATGTTGGCGGTGTCCTGCGCGGTCAGCGGTTCCGAGTCGGCATGGGCGCCCAGGCTGAACATATGCACCTTCCAGCTGAGCCCCGTGTTATAGTCGTAGACTGTAGCGTAGGGGTATAGCCTGGCCCGGGCACGGATCTCCGTATACCAGTTGGCATAGCGCACCTGGGAGGCATTGGGGATAGTGCCGCCGGTAGTTGGCGGCGCGGTGGGCTTGGGGGTGGGCGTAGATCCCGGAACTGTGGGCGCAGGCTTGGCGTTTCCGCCGGTCAAAATAGCCAATGTCTGCGTGCCCGCAACGCCATCTGATGAGAGGCCGTTCTGCTTCTGGAAGGCCTGCAGCGCCAGGAAGGTCTGCAAACCGAAGACGCCGTCCGCCTTGCCCTTCAAATATCCAAGATTGATCAGCACTTGCTGCATGGCCTTGACCGACTCGTTCACATCGCCCTGCCGAAGCGATAAGGGCGGCGTGGGTGAAGGCGTAGCCACAGGGGCTCCCACAGCTTGGGGGGAATACAGCTTCTCCAATGTTTTGCCCCCGGCTACGCCGTCACGGACCAGGCCGTTGGCTTTTTGAAAGGCCACCCCAGCGGAAGCCGTAGCGATGCCATAGCTGCCGTCCGCCTTGCCCGTAAGGAAGCCCAATTGGATCAGCCGCTGCTGGAGGGACACGACTTCGTTTCCACGATCCCCCTGGCGCAGGGTGTTAAGCGCAGGCGCGATAGTAGGCGCTGGTGTAGGCGTCGCGGCAAAGCCGGGGCCGGGGACCGCCTTATTGCTGTAAAGAATGACTTGCGTATCATACCCCGCGATGCCATCCGCCTTCAGGCCGTTTGCCTTTTGAAAGGCTTTCACCGCCGAGATATCCGCGGCCTTATAATCTCCGTCCATACGCGCGGTATAATAGCCCAGCTCCGTCAGCCGCTTTTGCAGGTTCAAAACAGGAATGCCCCGGGTACCGCTGTGGATCTCGACCACATTCTCCGGCGTCATCGGCGTAGCCGTAGGCACGGGAGTGGCCGCCGCCTGAGCGGGAATGGCGAAGTCGCTGAACAATACGTTTTGTGTACTCGCGCCGGCCACCCCGTCTGCCTTCAGCCCATTGTTCTGCTGGAAGGCCTTCAGGGCCGCCGCGCTGGCCTGGCCAAACTTGCCGTCGGCGGAGCTTTTCAAATACCCCAGGTCTTTCAGGCGCTTTTGCACCGTGCGGGCGGCCTCGCCTTCATCCCCCTGGCGCACCGTAACGCCCGGCGCATCAGCAATGGGCTTGGGGGTTGCGGTTGCCGTTTCATCCTTGGCCAGGGCACTGTCGCTGTACAGCTTCTGCTGGGTGGTCTTGCCCGCCAAGCCATCCGCCGTAAGGCCGTTTTTCTTTTGGAACTCCTTCACTGCCGCCATGGTTGCGCTGGTGCAGGTGCCATTCACCGCCCCAGTGTAGTACTTAAGCAGCGCCAACCGCTCCTGCATTTGAATAACCGCGTCGCCCTGATTGTTCTGGCGGATGGTAAACCCTTCAATGGGGGGCAGCGTCATGGCTTTGACGGCCTTGCCACGGGCATTGACAGGCTTGTTCTCATAAAGCAGTGTCTGCAATTGGGCGTCTGCCTCGCCCGTCTCTTGGAAGCCGTTCTTCTTCTGGCATGCCTTTACCGCGGTTTCCGTCTTGGCTCCGAAGGCCCCATCCACAGAGCCTGAGAGATATTCCAATTCGATCAAAACCTGCTGAAGCGCACGTACTTCCGTGCCGGAGGCACCGCGGCTTAAGAGAATATAGGCGTCATTGACCGTTTGAGGGGCGTTGGGCGCAGGCGTGGGCGCGGGGGTAGCCACGATCCTCACATAGATGAACTCGGCCATGGCATAGCCGCTTTTTCCTTCATAGCGGACCTTCAAATAGCTGCCCGTTTCCCCCTCCACCGTGATCTCCGCACCCTTGGGGATACGCGCCAGGATCACCCCGGAGGAAGACGCGCTGCGGCGCAGGTTCACGCCGTCTTTTGTGGTCGTTTGATAGGGGTAGCCTGAAACGGTCCCGGCGGAGGAGGATTTCACGGTGGCCGTTTGGGAAGGCCCCTGATCGCCTATGTACTGCTTCATCACATAACCCGTGCGGTTATTGAAAGAAACCTTATAGTAGCCGCCGGATTCCCCCAGCACTGTGACCTCTTGTCCTTTTTCCAGCCGCTCCAGAACGACGGAAGAAGAGGAAGCGCTGCGGCGCAGGTTCACCTTGTCGTTGGTGGTGGCGGTATACGGATAGGCCGCGGCCTGCGCCAGCGGCGAATATATTCCCAGCAAAAGCAAAAGGGCGCAAAAAAGAGCACGCACCCGTAAACTGGCCTTCTTTCCTGAAGTAAAGTGCATGCTCCATCCTCCCACTTCGCTGTTTCCATCGGTGAGCCAATTTTATGTCATTTTTATTCCAATGTCAAGTGCTTTCTTAATATTTGTGTAATATTTACAGTTGTGCGGAAGAGTACTCATCCAGGGGCGGCAGCGGGGGCAGCACGCCTGCGCGCTTCTTTAATTGGGACTGCAAAAATCTCAGAGCGTCGTCGTATGTGTCCGGCTGGCAGTGCACCACCAGGGCGACCCACCAGCGGGGGCTATGCAGGAGGATCTTATCCTTATCGGGCCATAGCTGCACTCTTTTGAGCGCTTGCCATGGCACATGCTTTTCATCCAGCTTCCAAATGGACCGGCCCAACATGTCCTCTTCCGTGGGCTCACTCAAAAGGCGCAGCCAGCGCCGCAAAACCGGCGGCTTCACCATATAAATGGCCGCATGGGCACCCGTGTGGTCCAGCACGTAGCGGACCTCCTCCCGGCCCCTGAACATCAATACAAGAAGAATGATCAGCCCCATGGCCCCGGCGATCTCCAATATGAGCGGCAGCAGCCCTTCCTTGAGCAGTGTCTGCACGCCCAAAAAACCTTTTGCAGCCCATTCCGTCCCCACCGCAGCTATCAAAAGCAGCGCAACCACCGGCAGCGCAATGCGCAATATCGCACTCCAGCTCAAAAAATCCCGTGCCGGGGCGTATTCATAGCTCCAGCTCAGGCGCAGGCTATTCGCAGAAAGCTTCTGACCGCAATGGGGGCACATGGGCCCGGGCGTCACTTCCAGCTTGCATTTTTTGCAGTAGGCGGCAATGGGCATGTTGACTTCTTCGCTTCCTTATCACATTTTCCGTTTCCATTATAACGGAAACGAGCGCGCCGGACAAGCTTGCATAATCCCAGCGGGAATCCGGAAAATAGATTTGACGATTCAAATCCTGAAAGGAGAAAGAACCATGCGCAAGTACCCCGGCCTCAGCCGCCTGCTCGCTGACGATAAGGAGGCCAGCGACTTCTTCAACAAGCTTCCTGATTACGTGAAGAACGGTATCCGCCAGCGCGCCGACAACATCAATTCCTTCGCATCCCTGAAAACCTACGCGAATAATTTGACCCAGGGTGACGACTAGCCAGGGGCTCCGCCCCTAGTCCCCGCGAAAGGTTCCGGAGCCGAGCGCCGCCTGTGGCGGATGAAGCGAGGTGGAGGAAGCTGACGAAACGAGCAATGCGAGCGCTAGCGGAGCAGTGCGACGATTGAGACAGCCGGAATAAAACCCCTTGAGAATCCCCATATAGAGAAGGTAAAGCCGATTGCATTCCCCTCCAGAGGAGGGGTGGACGGCGAAGCCGGACGGTGGTTGAGCCTCCTTTTGAAAGGAGGTGGCGCAAAGCGCAGGAGGATTGAGCGAACGTCTTCAACCAGCCTAGAGCTACGCGTTACCAATCCTCTGGAGGGGAATTGCCTCGTTCCGCTATATGAAAACCATCGACCTAAAGCAGGCTACGATGGCTTATGCAGATCAATAATATCTTTCCCCTAGCTAAAGTTTTTCAGGAAGGGGTGCGGGGAGGGAGCTTTTTTCAAAAAGCCCCCTCCCCGCAGCTGTCCCTATATATCTCTCGTTCCCCTTATACCAGCGGTTTCCCCGTCATTTCCTTAGGCACGGGAATGTTCATGCTATGAAGCATGGTGGGAGCGATATCCGCCAGGCGGCCGCCTTCGCGAAGGGATCTGCCCACGAATTCCGGGCCCACGGCGATAAAAGGTACGGGGTTGGTGGTATGGGCGGTGAAGGGCTCGCCAGTCTCGGGGTCTACCATCTGATCGGCGTTGCCGTGATCGGCTGTGACAAAGGCGCGGCCGCCATTTTGAAGGATGGCCGCGACCACCTTGTCCACGCAGATGTCCACCGCCTTGACCGCTGCCATGGCGGCATCCATGATGCCGGTATGGCCCACCATGTCGCAGTTGGCGAAGTTCAGGATCATCACGTCGTACTTCTTTTCGTTGATGAGCGCCACGGCCTTGTCGGCCACTTCATAGGCGGACATCTCGGGCTTCAAGTCAAAGGTGGCTACTTTGGAAGAGGGGATTAGTTCCCGGTCCTCTCCCTCATTGGGCCTTTCCACGCCGCCGTTAAAGAAGAAGGTGACGTGAGCATACTTCTGCGTCTCGGCGATGCGCAATTGCGTTTTGCCCAAAGATGCAAGGTATTCGCCCAGGGTATTGTCCATGGATTCAGGGCCGTTGACGATCTTGAGCCCCGTAAAAGTCTCGTCGTATTGGGTCATGCTCACGAACTGCACCGGGAAATATCCCTTGCCCCGGATGAAGCCTGAAAAGTCCGGCTGGATAAAGGTACGGGTCAGCTGCCGCGCCCGGTCGGGCCGGAAGTTGAAGAACACAACCGAATCCCCTTCCGAGATCACTGCGGTAGGCTGGCCGTTTTTGAGGACCACCGTGGGCCGCACGAATTCGTCGGTCTCGTTCAGTGCGTAGCTTTGCTCCACGGCCTGGGGGCCGTTATCAGCCGTAGCCTGGCCAGCGCCCAGTACCATGGCGTCATAGGCCTTTTGCACCCGGTCCCAAAGGTTGTCCCGATCCATGGCCCAGTAGCGGCCCATGACGGTGGCAATCTCGCCTACACCAATTTCTTTGAGCTTGTCCTCCAGCTCTTTCACGTAGCCTAAGCCGCTGGTGGGGGGCACATCCCGGCCATCCAGGAAGCAGTGGATGTACACCTTATGGAGGCCGCGATTCTTTGCCATCTCCAATAAAGCGTATAGGTGGGTGTTGTGGCTGTGGACGCCACCGTCGGAGAGCAAGCCCATCATATGCAGTGCCTTGCCGGATTTTTGGGCGCTGTCCATCGCCCAAATCAGCGCTTCCTTCTCAAAGAAAACACCGTCCTGAATATCCTTGGTGATGCGGGTGAGCTCCTGATACACGATGCGCCCGGCGCCCATGTTCAGGTGGCCTACCTCGCTGTTGCCCATCTGGCCGTCCGGCAGGCCCACGTCCATGCCGCTGGCGCCCAATTGGGTGTGGGGATATTTGGCCATCAGCGCGTCCAGGTGGGGCGTGCCCTGCTGGGCGATGGCGTTGCCTTCCTTTGCGGGATTAAGGCCGAAGCCATCCATAATGATCAGGGCGGTCATGGTTTTGTTCATAGGATAATTAATCCTTTCCTATGGGATTCCGGAGAGGATTTCGCTCCTGCGGGAGCGACCAAAGGGCTTTCCGGTCGCCCTTTGGAAACCTTCGGAGGCTTTCCCTCCCCATTAATTACAGATTGAAATTGACCACCTTGGCAAAGTCAGGCGCCTTCAGCGATGCGCCGCCGATAAGGCCGCCGTCGATCTCGGGCTGGGCCATAAGGCCCTTGACGTTGCCGGGGTTCATGCTCCCGCCGTACTGGATGCGCACGGCATCAGACACCTTGGCGCCATACTTGCGCGAAAGGGCCGCGCGGATCACGCCGATGGTCTCGTTGGCCTGCTCGTCGGTGGCGGTCAGGCCCGTGCCGATGGCCCACACAGGCTCATAGGCAATAACGATATTCTTGACCTCATCCTCCGTAAGCCCGGTGAGGGCGATGAGCGTTTGATATTCCACCAGCGCATCGGTATACCCGGCTTCCCGCTGCTCCTTCATTTCGCCCACGCACAGGATCACCGTGAGCCCGGCGGCGACGGCGGCCTTGACACGCAGATTCACTGTGGCGTCGGTCTCGCCGAAGTATTGGCGGCGTTCGCTGTGGCCGATGATCACGTATTCCACACCGGAGGCTTTGAGCATTTGAGCGGAAAGCTCGCCGGTATAAGCTCCGGATTCCTTCCAGTGGACGTTCTGGGCGCCCAGATGGATGTTGGAGCCGGAGATAGCTTCCTTCACCGCGGCAAAGTCCACCGCAGGAACGCAAACGACTACTTCGCAGGGGGCGGCCGTGACCAAGGGCTTGAGTTCTTCCACCAGGTGGGCAGCCTCGGCGGGGGTCTTGTTCATTTTCCAGTTCCCGGCAATAATGGGTGTACGCATATGGCTGAATTCCTCTTTTCTTCTAGAGTATGAATACTGCGTGAAGCAAAAGGGTTCCGCTCCTGCGGGAGCGACCAAAGGGCTTTCCGGTCGCCCTTTGGAGACCTTCGGAGGCGATAATTGAGTGATTGCCCTTGTTTTTCGGATAAATGCCCTAACATTATGCCCACATAATGCGCCCTTATCTCATAGATACAGGCAGGGGGCGCAATCTCCCCCTGCCTTATATCTTTTCCCCAGCACAGGGATCCTCCAGAAAAGCCTCCCTTGTTAAAGGGAGGGCGACCGCCCGCAGGCGGTGGGGGGATTCCCTTGAGCAGCGTCTAGGTCAAATCCCCAGTCTCTTACTTATCATTCAGCGCGGCAACGCCGGGAAGTTCCTTGCCTTCCAGGAATTCCAGAGAAGCCCCGCCGCCGGTGGACACATGTGTCATCTTATTGGCGTAACCCATCTTTTCTACAGCCGCGACGCTGTCGCCGCCGCCGATAATGGTCACGCCGCCGCACTGGGCCATGGCCTTGGCAATAGACCTGGTGCCAGTAGCAAAATTTTCAAACTCGGACACGCCCACGGGGCCGTTCCAGATGACGGTCTTGGCCTGAGCGATCTCATTGGCGAAGATCACCTGGGTATTGGGGCCGATGTCCATGCCCTCAAAACCATCGGGGATCTCCTTGGAGTGAACAGTGATGCGCAGCGCATCATTGGAGAAGCTGTCGCCAGCCTCGTTATCCACAGGCAACAGGAGTTTGACGCCCTTTTTGTGGGCCTTTTCCATGAGCTCCTTGGCCAGCTCGATTTTGTCGGCCTCCAGCAAGGACTTGCCGATGTGGCCGCCCAGCGCCTTCTGGAAGGTGTAGGACATGCCGCCGCCGATGATTAATACATCCACCTTTTCCAGGAGGTTGTTGATGACGCCGATCTTATCAGAGACCTTGGCGCCGCCCAGGATCGCCACAAAGGGGCGCTCCGGGTTTTCCAGAGCCTTGCCCATTACGGACAGTTCCTTGCCGATGAGATACCCGGCCACAGCGGGCAGGTAGTGAGCCACACCCTCGGTGGAGGCATGGGCCCGGTGCGCGGTGCCAAAAGCGTCATTGACATAGATCTCCGCCAGAGAGGCAAGAGCCTTGGCGAATTCGGGATCATTCTTTTCTTCTTCCTTGTGGAAGCGGACGTTCTCCAGCATCATCACGTCGCCGTCCTTAAGCCCGGCAGCCAGTGCCTGGGCGGAGGGGCCGATGACATCCGCCGCCAGCTTGACTTCTTTGCCAAGCAGCTGGGTCAGGCGCTCCACCACGGGCTTTAAGCTGAACTTCATGTCAAATCCATCTTTGGGACGCCCCAGATGGGAGCAGAGGATGACCTTGGCGCCGTTTTGCACGAGGTACCGGATGGTGGGCAGCGCACCGCGAATGCGGGTCTCGTCGGTAATGGCATTGTTTTCATCCAAGGGCACATTGAAATCGCAGCGGACGAGCACCTTCTTACCGGAAACCTGAATGTCCTCAATGGTCTTCTTTGCCATGGTACACACTCCTTATGCATGAATTTGGGAGTCGTTCTTTTTTGTATTGCCATCCCCGCAGGGCATGCAATCGTATTAAGGTGGGGGTTTCGCGCCTGCAGGCGAGAGAGGAGGATTCCGCACCTGGGGGTGCGGCCAGGGCTTTCCTAACGCCCTGGACCTTCGGAGCCATCCCCTACAGGCTGTGCGCCTGCGGGCGCAGGAGATGAGCTTTCGTGTCTGTGGACGCGACCAGGGCTTTCCGGTCGCCCCGGACGCTCCTGAACATTGACCTCAACGAGAAACTATCACGACAGCATCTCGATGATCTTCCTGGCCGCGCCTTCGTCTGTGACGAGCATTTCGTGGCGGTAATGGCGCAGCACCGCGATCATGGCCTCCGCCTTCTTTTCGCCTGCGGCCACAGCAATCATCAGGCAGTTTGGCTTAAGTCTGCCCAAGTCCACTCCCACGCTGGAGGCGGTGTACAGGCACTTGCCCTCCTGGTCGAAGTAGTAGCCAAACGCCTCGGCCACAGCACCATCCGTCAGCAGCTTGCGGGTGAGGCTCACCGACAGGTGCCGGTGTTTGGCCATCTCATCCGCCCGGCCGATACCATGAAGGATCACGTCCGCGCGCTGCAAAAGCTCGATGGTCTCCCGCACCTCGGGAAGCTTGCGCATCTCCTGCATGGCCGCGGCGTCCATATGGTCGGGGAGGTGCATCAAACGGTGATGGCCGCCAAGCTTCCGGGCGATCTCTGCCGCCAGGGTGTTGGCCTGGGTCTCTACCGCGCGGCCCATGCCGCCCCGGGCCGGTACCACCATCACGTTTAGGGGCGATGACGGCGCCAGATTCCGCGCCACCTCCGCCATGGTGCCGCCGCCTGTGACCGCCAAGGTATCCCCGCTTTGCAGAATTCCCCGCAAACGCTGCGCCGCCATCCGTCCCACATCGTGGAGCACATGTGGTTCTTCGTCCGCGTTACCCGCCGCCACAAAAACACGTGGAACATTCAAAAGCCCCGACAGCGTGGTCTCCAGCGCGGTGAGCCCGCGCATGGCCCGGCTGAACTCCCTGGCCCCCGGCAGAATAGTTTCCGCTGATGAGGTGAGCGTCATCCCCGCCGCGTCCAGGTTGATGAAGCCCTCTTCCTTGAGCACCGATGCAACCGCCCGAATCTCCCGCTCTGGCAGGTTCAGGCGCATGGCCAATTGCCTGCGGCCCACCGGCTGCATCGCCGCGATCCGCTCCAGGACCAGGGCCCGGCGGCCCATCTCCCGCGCCAGGTCAGGGGCCAAATGCTGCATCAGACCAAGAAAATCCTCCTGCATTCCCTTTCCTCCGGCGGGCTTAAACTGTCCCACTTGACCATTTCCGTCCCACGCAAGTATACAGCAATCTTACAAAAACCGCAAGCCCTCCTCAATAACATGCCCGAAAAAAGTGTGGGTTTTTCACCCGCGCGGAGCATAGAATAATTTCACAGGGGAGGGAAGCGCCATGGATAAACTGATCTTCATCTTATTATACGCAGGGCTTCTTGTACTTATCTTTCTTGCCGGGATGCGCATCGTCCCCTTTAAGCCTGCCTGGAAGCTGCTGGAGCGCGGCCTGCTGGGCGCTGGCGTGCTGTTTGTGTGGAACCTGCTGGCCGCACCCCTTGGCCTTGCCATTGGCCTCAATCCCCTCACGGCCATCATAACAGGCGCTCTGGGCGCACCCGGGTTGGGGCTGCTGCTGGTAATCAAGGGAATGTGACCAGGGGCTCCATCCGAAAGCTCAATCATCGCACTGCTGCGCTACGCTGGCATTGCTTGTTTCGCTTGTTTCCTACGCCTCGCTTCATCCGCCACAGGCGGCGCTCAGCTCCGGAACCCCTGGGCCCCGCTCAAGGGATACAACCCCTTAAGAATCCCCATGCTGGGGGACAAACCTTCCCCTTGAGGGGAAGGCTTTGAGGATATGCCGTACCGCTCAATCATATATCTTGATACAAAGCGAAGGCCTTCCCTTCACAGGAAAGCCTTTCATTTGCTTACACATCCACGACCTCCATATTCGCCACCGCTTCCTGGATCATGGCCTCGCTATCCAGCAAAGCCTCCTCTGCCTCCAGGATCTTTTCCAGTTTGGGCCTTGTTGCGGGATGGCGGGGGGTAAACACGGTGCAGCAATCTTCATAAGGCAATGATGAGGTCTCAAACGTACCGATGCGCTGGGCCACGTCGATGATCTCCTGCTTGTCAAAACCGATCAAGGGCCTGAACACCGGCAGGGAGGAAGCGTTGTCGGTGCATTGCAGCGCCTCCATGGTCTGGCTGGCCACCTGGCCGATGCTCTCGCCGGTGATCAAGCCCTGGGCGCGCTCTTTATGGGCTACGGCTTCCGCGATGCGCATCATGAACCTGCGCATAATGACGGTGGTGTATTCCTCCGGGCATTTTTCATGGATCTCCATCTGGATGCGGGTAAAGGGCACGATGTGCAGCCGCACCCCGCACAAGCTCTCGGACAGGATGCGTGCCAGGGAAATCACCTTTTCCTTGGCCCTGTCGCTGGTGTAGGGATACGAGTGGAAATGCACGGCGGAAACCGTAACGCCGCGCTTGGCGATCATGTATCCTGCCACCGGGCTATCGATGCCGCCGGATAGAAGCAGAGTCGCCCGCCCGTTGGTACCCACGGGCATGCCGCCCGCCGCAGACAGCACATCACAATAGAGATAAGCCAGATCCCGTATCTCCACGTGCATGATATGCTCGGGATCGTGCACATCCACCGAAAGGCCAGGCGTGTTTTGAAGGATATATTCCCCCATGCGCCGGTTGATCTCCGGGGAGTCAAATTCATAATGCTTGTCGGAGCGCCGGGCCAGGACTTTGAAGGTGCCCGTTTTGCCCGCCATCATGTCCGCGGCCTTTTTGCAGATGGCGTCAAAGTCACCCTTTTCCATCTCCACTGCGGGGCACACGGAATGCACGCCGAACACCTTGCGCACCCGGCGAATGCACTCGTCCATATCCGCGCCGCTGACGAAAACGCGGCTGTCGTGCAGCCACACCTGACCGTTCAGGCTTGATACAGCGGATTTGACGCGCTCCACCAGCATCCGCAGAAAATAGGGCCGGTTCAGACCCTTCAAATAAATTTCGCCGAAGCGGACCAAGAGGACCTGGCGCATGACTTAATCTCCTTGCTGATGAATGATTCCGGCGGGGGCAAGCCACCGCCCTATACGGAAAGAGGTTTCGCGCCTGCGGGCGCGACCAGGGCTCCCAAGCCGAAGCGCCGCCTGTGGCGGATGAAGCGCGGCGGAGGAGGCTGGCGAAACGAGCAATGCGAACGCAGTGAACAGTGCGACGATTGAGCCAGATGGGCGATCGCCCTGGACCTTCGGAGGCATCCATGTAATAAAAAGCAGTCCTAGTACTGAATAGGTTTTACCTTCTCACATACCTCGCCAGCACCTCATAATGTGCGCGCACCCGCTCCACTGTATAGTCAATCTCTTCCTCAGTCGTAAAGGGCGAGAGGCTGAAGCGGATGGCGGATTCGGCATCTTGCTGGGGCACGTTCATGGCCCGAAGTGTTTCCGACACCTTCTGCCGGCGGGAGGAGCATGCCGAGCCCATGCTCACAAAAATGTTATCTCCGGCCAGGGCATAGAGCATGGTCTCTGAGCGCACGGGGGTCAGGGAAACGTTCAGGATATGCGGGCTGCAAAAGGGGCTGTCTAAATCCGGCCCGTTGATCCTCACCTTTGGCAGATTGTCAGCCAAGCCTCCGTACATCCTCCGCTTAAGCTTCCTCATCCGCTCGGCCGCGTCCTCCGGGAAAGTCCCCACCGCGGCAAAAAGCCCCGCGATGCCGGGCGTATTCTCCGTACCGGAGCGCAATCCCTTTTCTTGGCCGCCGCCGAACTCCCGGGCGGTCACCTTGTGGCCCTTTTGCAATATCAGCGCGCCCACGCCCTTGGGGCCGTGGATCTTGTGGGCGCTCAAAGCGTAGGACTGGATATTCAGTTCCTTCATGGAAAGGGGCAGCCGCAAAAAACCCTGTACCCCGTCCACATGGATCGCCGCCCGGGGGCAATACCGATCCCTGAGGGCCGCGATCTCCTTTAATGGCTGGATAGCCCCTGTCTCGTTGTTCACCTGCATGATACAAAGGAGCAGCACGGTATCATCCAGAATGCCCGAAAGCCTATCCGGGTCCACGACCCCATCCACACCCACAGGGATGCCGATGGCTTTATGCCCCATCCGTTCCGCAGCCAGGCAGCTTTCCTTCACCGCGGGATGCTCCACTGCGGTATACAAAACCTTCCCCGGTTTTTTCACTGTCTGCAGATGGCCCAGGATCGCCAGGTTATCGGCTTCGGTGCCGCCGGCAACAAAAAAGACCTCCTCCGGGTCGGCCTTTACGCGCGCGGCCAAAAGCTCCCGGCAGGCCATGAGGCGCTTTTCCGCCGCGAGCGCGGGGCCATAGGGTGAGGAGGGGTTAAAGTATTCCTCCCGCATGGCCTTTTCCACGGCGGATATCGCCGCCGGACTGGGCTGTGTTGTGGCACTGTTGTCCAGATATGCTTGCATATTTACGCCTGGTATGCCCCCCTGGACAAATACTGCTTGATCAGGCCTACCATTTCTTCGGAAGGCTCTATCACGATGACACGCTTTGATCCTTCCTTGGCAAAGAAAAAGTAGTACAATTCCGCGCCACGGTTCAAAAACCAATTGTCCCTCTTCACGCCCTGCATGGTGATGTAGCGCTGGAAAGAGGGAGAAGTGACAGGGCCAAAGGCTTCTACGTTCTTGACGCGCATGGTGCCAAGGCTCTTGCGCTTGTTGTTGTTGAACACCTGGGCAAAGTCCATTTCTCCGTTGGTGAAGGTGTATTCATACTCTGAGCGCAGCCGGTCCCTGCGCAAAAACAGCAGCACTGCGCCGCCGCCGCTGATTACGATCGCGATCACGGTGTACAGGTCAAAGGCCACGAACAGCACCTGCAGCTGCATCACGGCAAACAACGCCAGTATCACCATCACCACAGCCGAAATCATGTAGACCGCTTCGTCCAGGCCCCGGCTTTTCTTGACCACAATTTCTTCCTTAAAATGATCCATTTGCAATCCTCCTCGCTTGTAAGTAAGGACTAAATCAGATAGAGGCCCGTGACGATCAGGCCCAGCAACGCCCCGGCGAACACCTCCAGGGGCGTATGGCCGATGAGTTCTTTCAGATCCGCGTCGGAAATGTGTTTGGCGTCCACGAACAGATCGTGCAGGATGCGGTTGATCACCGCCGCCTGTGTGCCCGTCTCCCTGCGCACTCCCGCCGCGTCGTACATGACGATGATGGCCAGCGCAAAGGAGATGGCAAATTCCCCCGTATCAAACCCCATCCGCGCCCCGATCATGGCGGCCAGCGCCACCACCAGCGCGGTGTGAGAACTGGGCATGCCGCCGGAGCCCATCCATCTGTGCCAGTTCAACTCCCGCTCCACCAGCCAATAGATGGGCACCTTCAGCGCCTGGGCAATGAACCATGAGGTCATGGCGCAAAGCAGGATCCTGTTTTGAAAAATCTCCAGCACGCTATGCAACGAAAACGGCCGCCCCTCTATCAAGCAATTAATGATGCACTTATTGTACCCGGTCCAGCATGCTTTGCGCAAGGCATGCAAGAAAGTTTCCTCTTTGTTTAAATACGGACAAGGCGTCTATCGCCACATCGATATGCTCCCGGGCATCCTGGCGCGCTTTTTCGATCCCCACGCAGGAAGGCCAGGTGAGCTTTTGATGCTTCTCATCCGCTCCCACCCGCTTGCCAAGGATGGCTTCTTCCCCCGTGAGGTCCAGGAGGTCGTCCATGATCTGAAATGCCAGGCCCAGATGCTCCCCGAAGGACGATCCGGCTTTGATTTCTTCCTCATTCGCCCCGGCAAGGTGAAGCCCGGCCTCCATGGCCCCGGTGAACATATCCGCTGTCTTTCTTAGGTGGATGCAGGAGACAAGATCGATATCCGGCGCGTGGCCTTCCATGGACACATCCAAAGCCTGTCCGGCGATCATCCCTGTGACCCCGGCCCGGCGGGCGATAGCTTTCGCCGCGGCCACAGCCCCGGGCGTGCCAAGCTTCACGGCCTGGTTCAGCATTGTTTCAAAGGCCATATGAAAAAGCCCATCCCCTGCCAGAATGGCCATGCCCTCCCCGTACATCTTGTGACAGGTGGGCTTACCCCGGCGCAGGTCATCATCGTCCATGGCGGGCAGATCGTCGTGAATGAGGGAATAGGTGTGGATCATCTCGAGCGCCACGGCATACGGCAGCGCAGGGGTGACATCCTCCGATTTCAAGGCATGGGCCGCCAGCAGGATCACCGGCCGCAACCGCTTGCCCCCAGCCATTAGACTATAGCGCATGGCCTCACCCAGGAGCCGTGGGATATCCTCGCGGCCTGCGGGAATGGTTTCCCCGGAAGGGATGGCGTTTTGAAGCGCCCCGTTGACCATGCTCAAATAGAAATCATACGTCTTGTTCATATCGTTTATAGCTTTCACGGCGTGTACTCCGCAGGCTCTTCTACAGGGATATCCCCTTGAAGGCGCACTTCGCTGAGCCTGCCTTGTATCTTTTCCAGCTGGATTTTCAGGGTTTGGGATAAAGCCATGCCTTCCTCGTAGCGGAGGAGCATGTCATTAAGGGGCAGACCCCCGGCTTCCATTTCCTTCACCAGCGCTTCCAGACGCTCGATGGACTGTTCAAATGTTTCCGGCTTTTTCGCTTGACTCAAAAGGATTTCCCCTTTCCACGCGTTCCGTGAGTGCTTCCACCTGTCCATCGGAAAACACTACCCGGAGCTTATCCCCCGCGGTGATCCCTGCCGCCGTCACGGGAACGCCTTCCTTCATGGCGATGGCGTAACCTCGGTTCAGCACCTGCATGGGGCCCAGTGCCGACAGCTTGGCGCTGAGTGTCTCCAGCCGCTTTTGCCTGCTCATCAGGGCGAATTGCAGGCTGTTTTCAAGCCTTGCACGGAGCTGCTCCGTTTGATGCAGCGTGTCCCGCACCCGCACCTTGGGATGCAGCTTTTGCAGCCTGTTTTGAAGAAACGAAAGCCGTTCCTGCTTTTCCATCAGCGTCCGCTCGGCGCCCCTAAATAGTCTTGCTTCCCATTGGGAAAGGGCCTCGTAAAGGCCTTCCCGCTGCGGCACCGTCACCTCCGCCGCAGCGGAAGGGGTAGGGGCGCGCATGTCGGCCACAAAGTCGGCGATGGTAAAGTCCGTCTCATGGCCCACGGCGGAAACCACGGGGACCGGGCAGGCAGCAATGGCCCTTGCCACGATCTCCTCATTGAAGGCCCACAAGTCTTCCATGGAGCCACCGCCCCGGCCCACGATGATCACCGAGATGCCAGGCATATGACCGAGTGCTTCAATGCCCCGGGCAATCTCCTGGGCCGCGCCCTCCCCCTGCACCGCAGCGGGGAAAAGGGCAAGAGGCATGCCGGGAAAGCGCCGCCAGGCCACACGGCAGATATCATGGAGCACCGCCCCGGTGCGAGAGGTGACGATGCCCACCTTTTCAGGCAGCAGCGGCAGGGGACGCTTGCGGGAAGCATCGAACAGTCCCTCTTTTTGAAGCCTGTTTTTCAGTTCCTCAAAGCGCAGATAAAGATCCCCCATGCCGTCTTCCCGCATGCCTTCGGCGTAAAACTGATACGCCCCGTCCCTGGGGAAAAGGCTTACGCTCCCGATCAAAACCACCTGCAACCCATCCCTGGGCATCAGCTTCACCGACAGGGTGTTCTGGCGGAACATCACGCAGTTGATGCGGGAGTCATCGTCTTTCAGGGAAAAATACCAGTGGCCGGAGGTATGGCGCTTGAAGTTGGATATCTCTCCCCGCAGGCGAAGCCTTTGAAGCATGGGGTCCGCGGCCAGCGTCCGGCGCACGTATTCATTGAGCGCGCTCACGGAGAGCACGCCATCCGACGCTCTCATGCTTTTTTGCCTGCCCGGGATTCCGCAATTTGAAGGGTGTTGCTCATCAGCATGGCCACGGTCATCAGCCCTACCCCGCCGGGCACCGGGGAAATATACCCCGCCACCTCTTTGGCGGCGTCAAAGTCCACATCCCCCACCACTTTGCCGTCCACCCGGTTGATGCCCACGTCGACGACGACGGCGCCGGGCTTGACCATATCCCCGGTAATGAACTTGGCACGCCCCACCGCGGCAACAAGAATATCAGCGCGGCTGGTGTGGACCTTTAAGTCCTTTGTGCGGGAATGGCACACGGTGACGGTGGCATTCTGCTGCAGGAGAAGAAGCGCGATGGGCTTGCCCACGTTGTTGCTGCGGCCCACCACCACCGCTTCCTTGCCGCTGAGCGATACGTCGGTGGAACGGATCATTTCCATGACGCCGGCGGGGGTGCAGGCTACCAGGGTATCAAGCCCCGCGAAAAGCTTGCCCATGTTCATGGCGTGGAACCCATCCACATCCTTATCCGGGCGGATCAGGGAAAGCGCCGCCGCCTCGTTCAAATGACCCGGCAGGGGCACCTGCACCAGGATGCCATCGGTGTTTTCATCCTCGTTGAAATGCTTGATGTGCGCTTCCAACTCTTGCTGCGTGGTTTCCGCGGGCAGACGCATCACGGTGGAGGCGATGCCCACGCGGGCGCAGGCCTTTTCTTTGTTGCGCACATAGATTTGGCTGGCCGGGTCCTCCCCTACCAGGATCACCACAAGGCCCGGCGTCACGCCCAGGGCAGCCAATTTTGCGGCCCGCTCCGCCAGTTTCTCATAAAGCGATGCAGAAAGGACCTTCCCGTCAATCAGTTGTGCCGCCATGCGCTCCATCCCTTTCCATGCTTTTGTAGCTGTCTAAACCAATCAGTGCCGTCCCTACGGCGTTATCGCCGGAATAATCGGGATGGCCAAAGTATACTTCGGTCTGAAGATCCAGCTTGTGAAGGCGCTTTCTAACAAGTTCCCGAAATAAGGGGGAGGAGGCCACGCCCCCCGCCGCCAGCGCCTGTGTAAGCCCTGTCTTGCGCGCCGCTCCCAGGATCAGCCGGGCCACGGTGCGGGAAAGAAAATCATAAATCTCCGCCGCCACGTCCTCCGGGGTCTTCTCCCCCGCTTTCAGCCAACAAAGGGCTCTTGTCTCCGCCCCGGAAAGGTGGCAGCTTAAGTCCTCGTCCGCCATGTTCACGGGAATGAGACTTTGGGCTTGTCCCCTGTGCGCCAACTCCTCCAGGTGGGGCCCGCAGGGAAAGGGCAACCCCAGCACCACGCCCACCCGGTCCACCAACTGCCCGGCATGAAGATCGCGTGTGCCGCCCAGCAGCTCAATAGTCCCGGATTTGTAATGAAGGATCTCCGTAGTGCCCCCGGACAGGTGCAGCGCCAGGAAGTCGGAGGCATTAAGCCCCGAATCCACCATGGCGGCCCTTACATGCCCCGCCTGGTGGCTGGCCGCGAAAAAAGGGATGTTCAAAAGGGCGGCCAGGCCGCGCCCCTGCGCATCCCCTGCTAAAAACACAGGCATATAGGAATCTTCCCCATCCCTGGGGCGCTGGGAGGCGCACACCGCGGCGATCTTATAAGAAGCGGTGACCTTCCCCAGCTTTTCCATCAGCTCCGGCAGCTGCCGAACATGGGCAAAAACCGCCTCGCTCTGGCGAAGTCCCCTTTGGCCCTGCGGCACAGGCAGAAGCTTACGCAGGCTGGCTAAGATGCGCCCGTCCTCAGTAACCGCCGCAACGGATGTGGTGTAGCAGCTGGTATCCAGCCCGATGACGGCCTTCACTTTTTTTGTCCGGCTTCCTTCCGGCGCAGGATGGAGCCCAGAACGCCGTTGATGAAGCGGCTGCCTGCCGGATCGGAATACTTGCCCGCCAGCTCTACCGCCTCGTTGATGGCCACGCTCCCGGGCACGTCTTCCCTAAACAGGATCTCATACGTAGCCAGGCGCAAAATGGTCAGGTCAACCTTTGCCATCCGCTCCAGGGACCAGTCCACACTGAATTCCTCGATCTGTGCGTCGATTTCTTGCTGATGGGCGGATATCCCGGAAAGCACCTCATCGATATACTTTTGATCCTCCGAAGAAGGCGCATTTTCCTTGCCTCCGTCCAGATGCTCGTATACCAAGTCCAGCGTTTCACCGCCGCCCTGGCCGCCCAGCAGCCGCTCGTACACCAATTGCATCGCCGCCGCCCGCGCGGTCGTACGCCCCATATGTAAAGCACTCCGTTTCTTTCTTTGGCCGCCGCTCAGCCGTTCTGCCGTGGCGGGAAAATACGATTGATCAGGTTTTTGATAAAGGCGACCTTATCCTTGACTCCGCCGAAGAATAGCCCCAGCGCAAACAATACCGCAACAAAGAGGGTCTTCCAGAACCCCACGAACAAGAGCAGAAGCGCAACCACTACCCCAACGATGCCCCAGAAGATGCCGCACTGGGGAGTGCCCCACTCCATCACTTCATGAAATAATTCTTCAAGGCGTTTCATCGGCATCCTCCTCCTGCGGCTCGGGCTCGAACTCAAAGGTGGAATCTTCCTGCTCGGAATCTTCCAGATCTACAGATCCCGGCGTGTCAGGCCCGGGCTTCCTTCCCAGGTGCGGAGGCACGGGAACGATAGTCGATTGCTCCAGCTGCGGAGGCACGGGCACAATGGCCGGCTGCTCCCTGTGCCCAAACAAACGCTGGTGCAGGGGGCGCTTTTTTTCATCCTTATCCGGCGCTGTTTCCGGGAATCCCATGGCCCTTGGGTCCATAGCGGGCTTATACATCACCGGGGGCTCGGCCGCGCGGGGAGTGGGGTCCACGTTCGCGCGGGCAGGAGGCTCGGCAGTGCGCATCGGAACATCGGCCATGCGCGAAGGCGGAGGCGATTCCACAGGCTCTGCCTTGAGAGAGGTGCCTGCAAAATTATCCTTCACCGCGTAGGGGCTGTAGTCTGCTTTATCTCCGGTGGTTTCTACCTGCACGCGAACCTGCGCCACATCGATGCCGGAACAGGATGTGATGTATTGCTTGATCTGTTTTTGCAGCGTGTTCACCACCAAAGGAATGCTCACGCCGCTGGCCAGGCTGATGCGAAGATCCACCACCACGCCATCCCGGGTATTTTCGATATGGCTGCCGGTGACGCGCATCTCCTCATACATGTCCACGCACTTTTTCACCAGGTTCTCCATGGCGTGGATGGAGATGCTCAGCTCTCCATGTTCCGTATGCTGGACTACAAAGCCCTTTTTATCCTGCTTGCGGCGCCAAAGAAACGAAAGGCTGTGCGCACCCAGCGCGGCCATTACGACACCAACGCCTAAGGCCAGGAACAGGATCAGGCGGGATACCGTTTTGGCGGTGAGCACATCCAGCCAGTCCTTGGGAATACCACGGATACCCCAAAGGAAGACCACAAGCCCCAACAAAAACAGTACAAGCCCCGCTATGGCCGCCAGAAGGCGATCCCAGAAACGCAGTCTCATAATCCACCTCCCGGTTTCGTGCAAAGGCCAAGCGCCTTTGCATGAGGTTGCGCGATTTTCCAGCCCGGAGACTGACCTTGATATTGAAAGGAACTTTGAGCCTGCAAACGCAACGGCGCGAAGGCTGTAAGGAGTGTTTGCTTTGTGACCCCAGCCCGCAGTTCAAAGACTGTTTCGGTGCAGGGGATGGCCAACAGGGTTTTGCTTTAAAAGCAAGCCCCTTCATTGCGCTTGTAAGGCGGGCCGATACTTCTATATCATATTGGATCCACAGGCTGCCTTATGCCGATTACTTCCTAGGCCCCGCCGCGGGCTTTTTGCCCTTGGGCGGCTTGCCAGGATTTTGGGCCGCGGGTTCCGGCTGGGGGGCGGGCGCTTCGGGTTCTTCCGCCGGCTTTTCTACTTCCGGTTCCTCGGCTGCTTCCGCTTTTTCTGCTTCGGGCTCGGGAATTTCAACCGCTTCTTCGGCTTCTTCTTCCGGTACGGCAGTCATTTCGGCCGCAAGCTCCGCATCCAGCTGCGCTTCCACTTCATCCGGTTCATCCTCCGGCTCGGTTTCGTCGCGCTGATCTTCTTCCTCCTCCACCAGCTCCACCTTGACGGGCGGGACGGTGGGTTCGGGAGCCGCTTCCTTTTCGCCAGGAACGGCCTTGAACAGTTCGCCGCTGGCAAGCGCCGCGCTTTGCAGGCCCTTTTCCAGTGCCTTGTTTTCTTTTTCGAAGCTCACGCCCTGCACATGCACGTCTACGCGCACCACATGCAGCCCGGTCATGGTCTCGATGGCTTTGCGAACGCTTTCCTGGGCGTCATGGGCGGCCTTCTGGATGGGCGTGCCGTATTCCACGATGACGTACAGGTCCACAGAGGTCTCTTCGGTGCCCAATTCCACCTTGACCCCCCTGGTGATATTCCGGTTGCGGCCCAGAATATCGGAAAAACCACCGCTGGTGCACATGCCGGCAATGCCCTCCACCTCGCTGGTGGCCACCCCCGCGATGATGGCAATGACCTCATTGGCATAAGTAATGGAACCGGTGCTTTCCATATCGTTTTCCACGTTCAGGGGAAGATTATCTTTCTTAGTGGGCATACCCAACGCACCTCCTTGCGGTAAATAATAGTATAGCAGGTTTTGCCTTGCAGTTCAAGAAAATGCCTTCGGCATTTTCTTGAGCTCGCCTTTCGCCTGCAGGCTTCAGGTTCGGGGAGGGCCCTCCCTTCGCCTGCGGCCGGCGAAAGGCATAAGAAATGTTTGCTCCGCAAACCCCTCCCCCGGCGGCAAAGCCGCCGGAGACGATTTCAAACGAGGGGGCCGCGGCCCTCTTGTTGCCCCCCGGGGCAGTTATATGATCGCCCAGCATGGGGATTCTCAAGGGGTTCTATCCCTTGAGTGGGGGACCAGGGGGCAAAGCCCCCTTCATGCTTCTGTCTTGATCTTCAGCAGCTTCAATTGGTCTTCCTGCACGGTGGCGGGAGTATCCATCATCAGGCAGGCGCCGCTCTGGATCTTGGGGAAAGCCAGCACATCGCGCAGACTTTCGGCGCCCTTTAGGATCATCACCAGCCGGTCGATGCCAAAGGCGAAGCCGCCATGGGGAGGAGTGCCGTACTTGAAGGCCTCCAGGAGGAAGCCAAAGCGGTTCCAGGCTTCTTCCTTGGTAAAGCCAAGCAGGCGGAACATGCGCTCCTGCAGGTCGCTGGCGTGGATTCGGATACTGCCAGAGCCCATTTCGATGCCGTTCATGACCAGGTCGTAGGCTTTGGCGCGCACACGGCCCGGATCCGTCTCCATGTACTCAAAGTCCTCGTCCATGGGGCTGGTAAAGGGGTGATGCATGGCCACAAAGCGGTTGTCCTCTTCGACCCACTCCAAAAGGGGGAACTCCGTGACCCAGAAGAGGTTGTACTTGGTCCGGTCGATGAGGTTAAGCTGCGCGCCCAGCTTCAAACGAAGCTGGCCCAGGGCGGTAAGAGCCGTATACTTTTTGTCCGCGATGACGAACACCGCGTCGCCTGCGCCCGCGCCCAATTTGTCCAGCAGGTTTTGCATGGTGCCTTCCGCCATGGCCTTGGCGAAGGAGGAGCGCAGCGTGCCGTCCTGCTGGACGGCAGCCCAGGCCAAGCCCTTGACGTGATATGTTTTCACGAACTCCGAAAGGGCATCCATGTCCTTGCGGGAGAGCTTTTCAGCGGCATCCTTGGCACACAGGGCTACGATGGTCTTGCCTTCTGACAGGGCGGATTCAAACACCGTAAAGCCGCAGCCGCGCACCGTCTCGCCTACATCGGTGATCTCCATACCAAAGCGGGTGTCGGGCTTGTCGGAACCGTACGTTTCCATGGCGTGCTTCCAGGTCATGCGAGGCAGGGGCAATTGAATGTCAATGTTCATCAGATCGTGGAACACGTCCTTGTAGGCGCGCTCCACGACGCCCTGAATGTCCTCGGGCTCGATGAAGGACATTTCCATATCGAACTGGGTGAACTCCGGCTGGCGGTCTGCCCGGCCATCCTCATCACGGAAGCAGCGCGCCACCTGATAATACCTGTCCATGCCGGCCAGCATCAAAAGCTGCTTGTAGATTTGCGGGCTTTGGGGCAGGGCATAGAAGGTCCCGGGCTTTACGCGACTGGGGACCAGATAGTCCCGTGCCCCTTCCGGGGTGGATTTTGTCAGAATCGGAGTTTCGATCTCCACAAACCCTTCGGAATCCATATGATTACGGAGAGTAGATACCACTTTATGCCTGAACCGCAGCATTTCCTGCATGGAGGGGCGGCGCAGATCAAGGTACCTGTATTTGAGGCGCAAGGCTTCGGATTCCTTGGTGTCCTCCTCGATATAGATGGGCGGTGTGTCGGCGCGGTTGAGGATCTTGAGTTCCTTCACCATCACTTCTACCTTGCCGGTGGGCATCTTGTCGTTGACCGCATCGGCGGCGCGCAAGGATACACTGCCTTTCACGGCGGCCACGAACTCGCCCCGCAGCTCCTCCGCCAGGGCAAAGGTATTGCTATCGCAGGTATTCACGTCGAATACAGCCTGCACGATACCGGAGCGGTCGCGCAGCCACACAAACAGGATGCCCCCCAGGTTCCGGGCCCGCTGGACCCAGCCCATCAACGTCACTTCCTGGTTCACCATGGTCTCGCGGACTTCGCCGCACATATGACTGCGTTTCCAGCCGCCCAAGAATTCCGCCATACCAATTTCCTCCCTATGTTGACGGCGGGATATGCCGCCGCGTCTGATTGACCTTTGAAAAAGCGCCATATTGATTCCCCTCCCATGGAGGGGGGGGCAACAAGGCCGGATGGGTGGTACAGAACGACGCATCGAGGTGGCCGCGCTCAACAACCACCCCGGCGCTACGCGCCACCCCTCCATAGGAGGGGAATCACGCCCGCCTGCGCCTCGCCAAATTAACCCCGAATCACTCCCGCTATAGCTTCCGCCGCGTCAGCGATGGGCAGTTCCTTCTCGTCCTTGCCGTTCATGTCCCGAAGCTTCACGACGCCTTTTGCCAGCTCATCCCCACCCAGAATGGCGGTGAAGGGGACTTCCAGCCTGCCCGCGTACTTGAACTGGGCTTTGAGGCTCTTTCCCATGTGGTCGCAGTCCGCTTTGACTCCAGCCCGGCGCAGTTCCTGCACCAGCTGGAAGGCGGGCAGCCTTGCTTCCTCCCCCAGAGCAGCCACAAAAACATCCAGCTGCCGGGAATGATCAAGCTCTATCTCCTGGCTGTCCAGCAGCATCAAAAGCCGCTCCATGCCCATGCCAAAGCCCACGCCCGGCATTTCAGGCCCGCCCAGCTCCTCCACCAGCCTGTCGTACCTGCCGCCGCCGCACACGGTAAGGTTCCCCTGGGGCGTTTTGGTGATTAGCTCAAACACCGTCTTGGTGTAGTAATCCAAGCCACGCACGATGCGGCTGTCGATGGCGTATGTGAGCCCGGCGGCGCCCAAAAATCCCTGGAGCTGCTTGAAGTGGTCGGAGCACTCGTCGCAGAGCATATCCAGCATGCTGGGGGCATCCTTCACAAGCGCCTGGCAGCTTTCTTCCTTGCAATCCAACACCCGCAGGGGGTTTTTTTCAAATCGCCCCCGGCAAGTCTTGCAAAGGTTATCCAGACGCTCGGCCAGGAATTCCTTGAGCTTTGCGTGGTAACCCGGGCGGCATTTGGGGCAGCCAATGCTGTTGATGTTTACCGTCAGGTTGGTGACCCCCAGGCTCTCGATCATGCGCCAGGCCAGGGCGATGATCTCCGCGTCCACCGAAGGGCTTTGCGCGCCAAAACATTCCACGCCGAACTGGTGATGTTCCCTATACCGTCCGGATTGGGGCGCCTCGTAACGGAAGATGGGCGCGTCCAAATAATACATCTTCACCGGCAGCACATCCGCGTACAGGCTGTGCTCGATGAGAGCCCGTACCGCACCTGCCGTGCCCTCGGGCTTTAGTGTGATGGACCTGTCACCCTTGTCTTTGAAGGTGTACATTTCCTTCTGCACGATGTCGGTGGTATCCCCCACCCCTCGCAAAAACAGCTCCGTATGCTCGAACACCGGGGTGCGCACCTCCCGGTAACCCGCCCGGCCCGCCGCCTCCCGCATGATTTGCTCCAACGCCTGCCAGCGTCCGCTTTCCTTGGGCAGCACATCCTTGGTGCCCCGTGGCGCCTGTGTAAGCATAGTGATTTCCTCCTTTGGTCTTCTATATAAAAGGTGTTCCTCTATTGGCACTCATCCATCGGCCAGGGCCATTCGGTAGCGGATCTCCCACACGCTCTGCCCGCTGATCTCAATGGTCCGCCGTGCGCCGTCCCGGTGAAAGCCGAAACGCTCGTAGGCGCGCTGGGCGCGGGTGTTCTCCTCCAGCGTCCATAGGCGGCAATCGGTGAATCCCAGCTTTTTAAGCTCCCTGGTGACAAAGCGCATCAGATGCTTTCCATGCCCCTGGCTCCAATGCTCAGGCAGCACATAGATGGAAACAATCTCGCCGCAGGTTTCCGGAAGGTCATCGTCCCTGTTCTTCATGAAGCTGGACACGCCGATGACCCGATGGTCTTTCACAAGCACCGCGAAATAGTTGCCTTCCATCTGGGAATAGCGGGTGCGGTAGCGTTCCTCCCAGCTTGCGCAATTCAGGCTATCCAGGTATTCCTGAGGGATCATGCCCGGATAGGCCGCCTTCCAGGTATCCACATACACCCGAGCCATGCCAGGGATATCTTCAGGCTGAACATACCGAACTTCTACCCCGTCCAGCAGATCCGTAAGGGGCCGTTCTTCCGGATTATCCAGCAGGGTCTTCTCCAGCCCTGCGGGGGTATTGCGCAATAGATACGCATGCGCGGTTTCATTGCTTTTAATGACCCGGTATGTCCCATCCTTAAAAACGATGGCACAATTGTTTTCAACAGCAAGACCTGGTTTCGCCTTTGATTTCATGAAATCGTCGAACTCGCCGCGCTCATTATAATGGGGGCATGCAATGGCGCGTAGCACCCCCAGGCCATTCACCACGCAATAGTTTCCGGTTTCCTCTTTCTCGCTGTCGCTAAAGGCTTCAGAAAACCAGCAGATGGAGCCCGCGCTGAGCCCCGAAGGATCGTGCCCTTTTCATAGGCTTCCCGTAAGAACACATCAACGTGTTTTTCCTGCCAGACTTCCATCATCTTCTTGGTGTTCCCGCCACCCACATAAATGATGTCCGCGGAAAGGATTTTCCGCCGCATCTCTTCCTGGGTCGCATCGCCCGAAAGCAAAAGCAGCGTTTCCGTTTGGCAGCCAAGCTTTTCCCCGTAGACCTCATGGAAGGTATCCATATACCCTTGCGGCTCGCCGCTGGCCGTGGGCAGGAACAGCGCCAGGGGCTTTTCCTTATGGGCAAGCGATACGATCTGACGGTCGATGGCCAAGGTCTCCTCTAATCTGATTTCTCCCCCGCCGATGGCTACGATCGTTCCCACGCGCGTTCCTCCTTCCCCAATTTCCTGCTTTGCGAAGTTATAAAAAAACATCCCATGCCTGCGCATGGGACGAATTCACATCTTCGTGGTGCCACCCCGCTTGAAAAGGTTTCCCTTTTCCACTCAAATCCCGATATCGCGGGATACGCGCCTGCTCTCGCAGGAGGCTCCGGGGTGTCTTTCCCCCATTCCCTTGGCAAAGGGGCTTTCAGCCATGACCCCTCTCTCTTGGTGCCGGAAACGGGCTACTCTCCCCATCCAAGCCGAGTATGGGGGAATTATACAATGGGGAGGAAGGGATGTCAAGGGGAGATGATTATGAAATACGCGAACCTCCTTTTGAAAAAGGAGATTCCCCCGCACCCTCTCCAGACTTCATTACTCCTCAAAATCCATCTGGTCAAACTCTTCCCGAGATATCAGCACCTTGCGGGGCTTAGCCCCGGCGGCCTGGCTGATGATGCCACGCTTGGTCATCTCGTCAATCAAGCGCCCGGCGCGGGCATAGCCGATGCGCATTTTGCGCTGGAGCATGGAGATGGAGGTCTGCCCTTCCTGCACGGCCATTTCGATGGCCTGGGACAAAAGCTCGTCCAGCCCCTCGTCTTCGCCCGTGGGGTCGGCGGCATCAGGGGCCATGGCGGAGGAAGAGGTAGTCTGATCCAGCAATTCCTGGATGTTGGGATCATATTCCGGCGCGGAATGGGAACGGATGAAATCGGTGACGCGGTTGACCTCATCATCCGATACAAAGGAACCCTGTACGCGCATGGGGGCCAGGGCCCCGGCGGGCGCGTAAAGCATATCCCCCTTGCCCAGCAGCTTCTCAGCCCCGGCCCGCTCCATGATGGTGCGGGCATCGATGCTTGAAGCAACGGCAAAGGCAATACGGGAGGGCAGGTTGTTTTTGATAAGGCCGGTGATCACGTCCACCGAGGGGCGCTGGGTCGCCACCACCAGGTGGATTCCCGCGGCACGGGCCAATTGGGCGATGCGGCAGATGGATTCTTCCACCTCGCGCTTGCTGGCCATCATCAGGTCGGCCAATTCGTCGATGATGACGACGATCCGGGGCATGGCCTCCTCGCCCTCCTGGAGGGCGGCGTTGTAGCCGGTGATGCCGCGTACATTGCGCTCCTTGAACTTCTGGTAGCGCTCCATCATTTCGGTCACGGCCCAGGTGAGCGCGCCAGAAGCCTTGTGGGGATCGCTTACCACAGGCGTCAACAGGTGGGGGATGCCGTTGTAGCATTGCAGCTCTACCACTTTGGGGTCGATGAGCAGCAGACGCACCTGTTTGGGCGAAGTACGGAAAAGCAGACTGCAGATGATGCTGTTGATACAAACCGATTTGCCGCTGCCGGTGGCCCCGGCAATCAAAAGATGCGGCATTTTCGAAAGATCGCAGATGATGGGTGATCCGGCAATATCCTTGCCCAGGGCGACAGAGAGCGGCGCATCATCCGCGCGGCCCATCTCCTGGCTTTCCAGCACTTCCCGGAGCGTCACAGGGGTGATCTCCCGGTTGGGCACTTCCACGCCTACCAGCGCCTTGTTGGGGATGGGCGCCTCGATGCGCACGCCGCCGGCGGCCAGGTTCATGGCGATGGTATCAGTAAGGCTGGTAATGCGCTTGACATTGATGCCGGAGGCCAGTTCCAGCTCGAACCTGGTCACGGTGGGGCCGTGAGTGACCTGCCTTACTTGCGCGCTGATGCCAAAGCTCATCAGCGTTTCTTCCAGGATGGCGGCGCGCTGCTCATCCTCCTGGCGGGTATCCACTTGGGCGCGCTTGGGGGATTTGAGCATCTCCAGCGTGGGATAGGCATACGGCGGGGGAAGCTTCATTTGCAGCTGCTGCGTCTTTTTCGTCTTCTGGGGCGGGAGATCAAGATCAGGCTCGTCCAGCCGCTGGCCGCTCATGCGCGGGGCGGGGGGGATATTGGGCGATTTCACCGCCGGGAAGTCCGGCGTAGAAGCGGGTGCGGGCTTGGGGGTTGGGAAGCGAATGGGCTTTAAAATGCTCCGACGGCTGTCAAGCTCCCGGGCAGTATCAGGATCATCCTCCCAGGGCAGGTCATCCTCCCTGGGCATGGGAATGGGCTCCGGCTTTTTGCGGCCCTGGGCGCGCTTAATAGACCCGGCCACGTCCATGGCAGCTTCTGCTTCGCCGGGGATGATCGTCTCGTCATACAATTCACCGCCTCCACTGCGCCAGCTGGGCCCGGAGGCGGGAACAGGCGCGGGCGTCATGGACCTGCGCTGATAGGCAGGGATGGGCGCGGCCTGAGCCTGGGCTTGGGTTGCGGCCTGACGCTGGGCCTGCTCCCGGCGGTAGGCCTCCTCCTGCACTTGCCGCTCCGCCATCTCCTGGGCGCGGCGATCTCCGCGCTGTTGGGAGCGCTCCTTGAAATTCGCGGTCAGGGCTTTCAGATCCACCCTGGAAAGCAGGATCAAAAGGCCCAGATCAGATAGGACCAAAATGGTCACGCTCACCGCGGTGCCAAGGAAAGTATATAGCGGCCAGGCGAGGATCGCGCCCAGCATCCCGCCCGCCTCGATAGTCCGCAATTGCAGCTCATAAACGCGCATCATGTCCGGCAAAAACCCGGTGGAGAGGGGGACCGTGCGCGCATTCACCCGGGAAACATATTCTATGACGCCGTAGTAGGTTTTGTCTGTGGCGTCCCATACAAAGGTCACAAGGGTGATCACGCCCAGCATGAACCAATAAATCAAAAAGGATAGAACAAGCGCCCTGGCCGGCATCTTGCGCCGGGAAGAAAAAGCTACCAATATCCCGGCCCAGGTGAGAAAAACGGGGAACAGCAAACAAAGCTCCCCGCCCACAGGGCGGGTAAGCTTTTGCATGAGGATGAAGATCTGCCCATCCATGGGCGCGACCACCGAGACCAGGGACAATATCCCCAGCGCAATGAGCAGGACGCCCGCAAGGGTACGTAAAAGCAAGGCCTCGGGGGAGTAGACCGCCGCCTTCTTCTTTTGTGGGACGCCCTTTTTCTTTTGCATGTCCTTCCTCCAGCGTCCTTGGTCCAATTATTTGATCAATTGCACGCTTACAAGCGTGCCCGTTTCATCCGCGTGAAGCAGCAGCCGGTTATCCCCGAAGCGATAATAATCGCCGGTCCCGGCGGGCAGGCGGTAGTCCTCCGCCGTGTATTCGTCAAGCTCCGTGGTGCTTTCAGGCGTTCCCAGCACCGCTTGCCAATCTTCCCTGGTGGTCACGCCCGGCTGCAAGCCGTACAGGTTGACCCTGTCGGCCCTAATGCCCTGCACCTGGCTTGCGTCATAACTTTCGGTGAGCGCGTCGGACAGCAGCCACACGCCGCGGAATTCAGGTGCTTCCAGCTCAAAGAACCGGCCGCCGGGATAGTAATCCGGCTCCACCAGCAGGCGGTATTGGTCGAAAACATTGGTGAGGTTCTCCCCGATGCGGGCGTCGATGCCCGGCAGCTGCCCCGCACGGACCGCCTCCCCAATGGGCCCCGCGGAATCAGGTGAAAGTGTTAAGTAGTCCCCCGCGCCAAGCTTGTTTAGGGGGCTGCCCTCTGAAAGGTTCAGGTAGTCTTTGAGCTCATACCAGAAAAAGCTGCACCCGCCGCTGTATCCCGAAAGCATCGAGAATTGATCCTGAGGGTAAAAGAAGGTGACACCCTCGGCGGTCAGGAAGAAATTGTCCCGGGGAATGGGGGTCAATTGATCGTTTTCCGTGTAGCCGGAAAGGCTGGGCGCGACCTCCTCGTCCAGTTTGCCCTCCATGTACGAAAACGCGCCTTCCACATCGGTAAACAGATCCTCCGCGGCAATGTTCTTGCCGGTTGTAAGATCAAAATTTACACATGTATAAACTTGGCCCATGCGGCCATTTTCCATTTCGCCCAAAGCGGAAACGAGTACAGAAAGCACGTCGTTTTGAAGCGTGTTCCTATAGTCCACCTGAAGGCCCCAGCCGTCGGCCTGAAGGCCTTGGAGCGTCTCCAGGCGGGCGGCAATTGACGCCTTGTCGTAGATGGCCTTGTTCACTGTGTCCTGTACGGTGGGATAGCCCGAAAGCGTGGGATAGGTCACCCTTCCAAACTCATTTTTCGTTTCTACGGGCGTCAGCTGCGGGGTTTCCTGAGCCTGCGCCCCGATGGCAAGGCTGCACACAAGGATGGCCGCAGCCAATAAAAGCAGGAACTTCCTGCTCAATTGTTTCATAGTTACACCTCCTCTTATAGAGTTCTATTTTACAACATTTGGCCTCCTTTCGCAAGTTTCATGAGCGTTTGATAGGGAGGAAGGTTCTGCCATTCAAGTATAGCCCGTCTCAGTAACCACCCCGGCGCTGCGCGCCGCCCCTCCAGGGGAGGGGAATGGGACGCGACGCCAGAAAACAATTCCCCTCCTGTGGAGGGGTGGCGCGCAGCGCCGGGGTGGTTGACGGCACGGCATCGCCATGATGGAGGAAACTTGCACTACTATATGTATAACTGCCCAAAAAGAAAAAGGACGCTCCGCGTCTCGCGAAAGAGCGCCCCCATTTATTGATACAGAAATTATGCTTCCGCCATTAAAAGCATCGGCTGGATCTGCACCCCCGCCAACGCCGAGGCCACGGTCTGCGGGATCTTGTCAAAGTGCGCCACCAAGGACCTGGGCTTATTGTAGGGATCGTCCTGGCCGTATGGCACGAAATAGATGTTCTCCACCGCAAGGAGTGTCCCGATATGGGCGGCGCTTAATGCCAGGCCGTCGTTGGTGGATACGGCGATGACCACCGGCCGGCCGTTGCGCAGGTGCGACTTGGCGCCCAGAAGCGCCGGGGTATCATACACACCAGCCGCCAGCTTGCCCAGAGAATTGCCTGTGGCCGGGGCCAATACATACACATCCAACGTCTTCTTGGGGCCGATGGGCTCCACCTCGTGCAGGGTGGTGAGGGGTTTTTTGCCCGTGATCTCTTCCACCCTTTTATGGATCTCCTCCGGGGTAAAGAAGCGGTTCTCCTCCCGCCCGGCGTTGTAGGACAGGATGGGGGTCACGTCGTACCCCCGCTTTACCAGTTCCTCCATTTGTTCAAACACCGCTTTGAAGGTGCAGAACGAGCCCGTCAGGGCAAAGCCCACGCGGGTGCTGTTCACTTTAATCACTCCTTGTATGCGAAAGAAAATAATCCAGAAGGATCCGGGCCGCGGTCAAGGGCGCATACCTGCCGGGGATGCCGCCCTCACGCCAGGCGGTAATCCCGTGATGAGCCGCGGCATTCAAATCGATGCCGAAGGGGGCGCTGGCAAGATCCATGGCGAACGCGTGGGAGGGAAGCGCGGCCATGACCTCTTCTCCCGCTACGGGCGAGGGGGCGGTATTGAACAGGATATCGGTTTCCCAGACGGCTTTGGGCAGTTCTTCCATGAGGATGGTCCGCGCGCCCAGGGCGGCGACAGCAGCCAGCTTTTCCGGGTTGCGGCCGGCCACGGTCACATGCGCGCCCAGGCCCAGGAGCATTTTTGCAAGCTCCCTGCCGATGCGCCCCGGGCCGAGAATCATACAGTGGCTTCCGCAGATGGTATAGTCAGCCTTTTGCATAGCGGCGTAGATAGCGCCTTCCGCCGAGGGCATGGCATTTTGCTCCTCAAAATCAGGGTCGGAGCTTGGCAGCAGCAAATGCCATTCCTTCTGCTTTGCGGCCAGTGAAAGCTCTTCATCCAGCTTCCCGGCCATGACGGTAGTCCCCGGTCCGATCAGGCCCGCCACCCGGGATACGGTGATGGGCGTCCTGGCCCATGGCGCGGGGATGTACCCATCCTGCCCGGCCCGGGGAAAGGGCAGGATCACCACTTGGGCCTTTACAAGCGCTTCGGGATCGTCCTCGCCCCCCTGGCCCCATGTATCGGTTTCAAACCCCTGCTCCCGAAATAGCCGCGCCAGCAGGCGCAGCCGCTCGTCGCCGCCCACCACGCATACCCTCATCCTGTTTTCCTCCCTCCCGCACCGCTGGTGTATTCTATGTACGGAAAAGGGCGTATGTGAAAGAGGCGGGGAGAGCCTTTTTGAAAAAAAGCCCTCCCCGAAATCCTTTTTTTACTATTCCTCTAAAATGCCGCTCATCTTCACTTGCTCGATCATATGCCCGATATTCCCCTCGCCCGCATACAGGGTCATATCATAAAAGTCATGCTCAAAATCGGACCAGTACAACTCGTTTTCCTCCCCCGATACCTGCATATCGCGGTTCAACCTGCCGGCGTACACTTCCACATAGCAGCCTTGAAAATAGTATGTAAAATCCATCACGTGGTGAAGGGTGATATGCTCTTTGGTAATGCTGGTCTCCTCCCACAGCTCCCTGTAGGCCGCGTCGATGCCCTGCTCCCCGCTCTCGATCTTTCCGCCCACCAGATTGCTCAAGCCCTTATATGGATCTTTCCGGCGCTTGCACATCAGCAAACGGCTCGTGTCCTGGCTGTAGACCATGATGATATTATACCCCTGCATACTGCCCCTCCTTTGTATACAGACCACCATTCGCCCCAAATCCTAAAACCCTCGTAAGCAGCTGATATCATGGCATCTCCCAGACCCGAAGCGGCAATTGGAAATATACGGTAGACATTAAAGATGAAATGATATACAGTATGCATAGAATTAAATTTGACCGAACAAAAAGAAAGAGGTGATATCATGCAAACAAACTCCACCCTGCGCAAGCGGTCTTTCCATCTGTATTGGAAAAACCGGGAGGTGTTATGGCCTGCTTTTCTCTTGTTCGCTTTGACCAGCGTTGTATGGTTCGTGATACAAACCTACCTGATACAAGGTAATCTGTTGAAGGACACGTTGAATTTCGTGTATCAATTGGCGCTGACTCCCATCACGCTGGGCCTGTATCACATGCTGCTGCACCTTGTGAGGGGTGGCGAGATCAGCCTGCCCATGCTCTTTACTTTTGTTAGGCGCCCTCAAAGGCTGCGCAAGTTATGTGCAGCCTGCCTGTTTATTCAGCTTCCTGTCCTTATTATAAGCCTTCTGACCCTCTCCTTGGACATCGTCGATAGAGAGATTATTCAAACGGACCAGGCGACTGCATTATCCGGCGGGATAGTTGCAGCAGGGTTGGTGATCACCTGGCTATCGCTCCGACTCTTCTTGTTCCCTTACTTGTTTTTGTCGGATCCTAAAGAGACGATTATTACATTGGTGAAATCGTCCTTTCAAACGATGAAGGGACGGGTGAGGCGCCTGATTTGGTTTGGCATAACGGTATACTGGTGGTCCATTCTCTTGCTTGCAGCCTTTATGGCGCTATCTTCAGCGCTATTTTCCCCCATGAACCTGCTTAAGGCGGAAAATGCAGCAACCCCCGAGCGCCTGCTTTATCAGCTGGGTTTATCCTTGGTCATGGCCTTGCTGAATCCGTACTTGTATCTTGCCTTGGCGGGTTTCGCCAATGAGCAAATGAAATCCGCGCAATCCTTAAAAAAGCAAAGCGAAAAGGCCTGAAGTCAAAAAACTGATGCCACTATTGCGCGAAACGGGCCCCATCAAAGCGATGGGAGCCCGTTTAAAAGTCTATTTGACTACTTCCCCACTTCCGCCATAGGCAAAGCGAACACCGCCCAATCCCCCAATGCGTATGGAACGGAGAGGACGATCATCAATTCATCCCCCTCGCCTAGGAAGAAGAAGGACTGGCTAAGGCTTGGGTCCTGGCCGTATTGATAGCCTTCGTTGACAAGCATGCTTTCGATGGCGTCCGCGCCAAGACCCGCCACATAGTCAGCCTGGGCGGTAAACACGGCTTCCTCCGCGGCATCCAGAGCGGGTTGCAGGTTTTCCCGCAGGGAGAGAAACTGAGCAATCTTCTGAATATCCGCAAGATCGTTTAAGGTCAATCTCGTGGCCTGCTTCACATCATACACCGCGGTATAGTACATTCGCTGGGGATGCGCCGCGCCGGGGGCGACTGCCAGCAGATCATAGGCCAAGGATAGGATATCCCCTTCCTGCCAGATGGCCACCAGCCCGCCCTCCGCGGTTTTGCCCTCTTCCCAGGACGAGAAGGGAGCCAGGGCATCCGTCTCGATCATACCGTTGATGGTCTCGCTTTGTGCATCATCCCCAAGGTCCACCACGGGATAGGTGAAATCAACCCCTGTGATATACGCATCGGCCATATCAAAATCAAGGCCCGGCGCCTCCTGGCTGGCAGTCGCCGCTCCCAGGGGTAACGCCAGGCAGCAAGCAATAAAACACGCGATAAGTTTCTTCATACTTCTATTCCTTCAATTCCTCTTCGGCCGTTTTCAGCGTGCCAGGAGCTGTTCCTCGTCCAGCCAGCGCCGGACTTCTTCTTCAATAATATCCGCAGCGATCTGCGTGCCGTTTTCCTCCCGAAGGCGCATGCCCAATTCCCGGGCCGCCACGCAGTAAGACTTGGTGTGCGTAAGGTCGGTAAGCGCCTTTGTTAGCTTTTCAACGGTGAGGTTATCCCTTCGGATGGGCTTGGGGCCCAGACCCAGCGCCCGCACCCGCATGCCCCAGAAGGGTTGGTCGCCTCCAAAGGGAATGATCAGCGTGGGCCGGCCGGCCTTCAGACCAGCCGCCGTAGTCCCGGCACCGCCGTGGTGCACCACCGCCGCCACATGATCAAACAGCCAGTCATGAGGCAGGTATTCCGCCACATACACCTTTTTGGAGGTACAGTTCACTTCTGCTCCGCCCCAGCCCTTGCTTAAAACAGCCCGGATACCGGATTGCTTCACCGCTTCCAGCACGATGGACAAAGTTTTGCCCATATCCCCGGAAACCATGGAACCAAAGCCGATGTACACGGGCTTTTCGCCATGGCTCAAAAAGGCCTCCAAATCGGGTGGCGGCGTGAACTCCGTCTTTTTATTTTCCATCCAGAACCCGGTCATATGGATGTGCTCGTTCCAGGAAAGGGGCCGGGACATGAGTAGCGGGCTCACGGCATACAGCACGGGGATCTGATGGCCGTTGACCATATAGTCGGGCTTGGGGCGGATCTTGCGTACGCGCATGCCCTGCTCTTTGCGCCAGCCGGTTAAGTACTTGCGCTCCAGGGAGTTGATGAGCAGATACCCCACCTTGTAGGTCATTTTATTCCATGCCTTGCCCGCCTTCAGCCCCGGCGCGGAAGAAATGGGCACCGCGTCGTTGTAGTCCATAGGATAATACTGGGTCTGGATGCAGGGCACGTGATTCTTTTCGGCTATGGAAAACACAGAGGAGCCAAAAAAGGTGCAGATGATGGCCTCTGCATCGTTGCAGGCCGTCTGCAAATTCTGAAGAAGGGGCCCCGCCACGTCCCGGATTGCGTTTTGTACCTGCTGAAGGTAGGTGATGCCCGTGGTGCCGGGCTTCATGATGCTGGCCATGAACTTCACCACATCCCCCGCCAGGGGATAAAAGCCCAGACCCGCATCTGTGACCATCTTTTCAAAAGGCGAAAAAGAGGCGATGGTGATCTGATGCCCACGCCTTTTTAGTTCCTGACCCAAAATTACATAAGGGCGCACATCGCCCGTTGAACCAATGCTGATCATGGTAAAACGCATGATGTACCTCCTCTCGGCTTAGCTTCACTTCACTGATTTCATTTTCCCGGGCTGAAAATCTTTTCCCAGTATACTTCATGCCGCGAAGGATTGCAACCATCCGCCATCTTACTCAGTCTGCCCATTTCATACGGTCTGAAAACCTCCTATTTGAATTGCTGTCATCATGCGGGGTCGGCGCATATATAGAAAATAGGGGCTGTTCTCGGCCGGGCGGCTCTGCCGCCGGGGATAGCTCCAGTCTCATCGGTGCCTGATCTTTGCACTATCGCAAATGAAAAAGGAGAGAACCTTCATGTATTGGAACGGAAATCCCTGCGGATGTCAGCGCAAGCAAGAGGAAGAAAAAAAAGAATGCCACCGGGATAACGGCTGGTATGCCATGATGGATAGACCGGAGGAAGAGAAAAAGGAATGCTGCCGGAAGCCTTGCTGCTGCCCCAAGAAGGAAGAACACGAAAAGGAATGCGACCGGAAGCCTCACTGCTGCCCCAAGAAGGAAGAACACGAAAAGGAATGCGAGCATGAACACAAGTGTCCTCCCAAGGAGCAGACCCATAATCACGAGGTGCAGGGCAGCGTAATGCTTCCCGCGCCGCCGGAAGAGCCGCATAACCACCGCTTTGCCACCGTGTCCGGGGAAGCCATCTTTGTCGGCAACAACGACCATGTCCACGAAGTCTGCTTCGACACCGACTTTTATGAGAACCACTACCACGAATTCGAGGGTCGGACCAGCGGTGCCGTCTGGGTAGGCGACAGGCACGTCCACTATTTGAAATCCGTGACCGAGGTTAGTGACGGACACGTGCATGAATTCCGGGTGGCCACGCTGATCGACAATCCTATTGGAGAATAACAGTGCCCCTTCCGGAGCTATATCCTCTCCGGGAGCGCCCCCCC
>JAEWAH010000050.1 GCA_023391725.1 Bacillota bacterium
ATCTCGCTGATGGTGTAGCGGCAGGCGGCAAAATCGTTGCCGGAAAGGGAGTAGCGAAACTGTGAGCGCCGGATGCAATCGTCGATGATCCCCAAAAGCGAAAAATCAGCCGAGCCCATGTCCTTTAAGGCGTTGCGGCTGATATAGATGAACATGCGCTCATAGTAGGCTTCTGTATTGTGAAAATAAGCGCGGTGCATGCGCCCGGGCGGGATGATGAACACGTCCCCCGGCTTCATACGGTAGGCGTATTCTTCGATATACAGGGAGGCATCGCCGGAGATGAAAAAGTAGAACTCATAGAAGTCATGGCTGTGGAATTCCGGGGTAATCCTGCGGTTGCTGCTATTGTGATACAACTCGTATTCCCGCTCGTCTTCCATGGCGTGCTCTATGTCCCAGGCCGTCAGTTCGCTCATGCATCTCCCTCCCCTTTGATTGCATCATATATCAATTTTTGCAATGTTTCAAGCAATTTTTTCAATTTACTTTGATGATATTGTACAATATGATGCTCATCAGAGGGGGCAATAAAACCCCGTTCGTGAAAAATAAACATCGCATTTATCCACATGGATTCGTATGTCAAGGGGGGAAGTCTCGTGACAGCGGACGTAAAGGCGCCCAGAAAAGCCCGGACGCTTGGAAAGCGCATCTTGCGCAGCAAATACCTGTATCTGATGCTGGCGCTGCCGCTTATTCAGTATGCCATTTTCAGGTATGCGCCGCTTACCGGCCTGCAGGTGGCCTTCAAGAATTTCAACATGTTCAAGGGCATGTGGGCCAGCGAATGGACCGGCTTTGCCGTTTTCCAGGAAATTTTCTCAAACCCCAAGTTCTGGATGGCTCTTAAAAACACCGTGGTCTTAAACGGACTGGACCTGATATTTGGCTTTCCCATCCCCATCGCCCTGGCAATCCTTTTGTATGAAATGCGCTCCATGCGCATAAAGCGCATCTCTCAAACGATCTTGTACTTGCCCCACTTTCTTTCCTGGATCATTATTGGCGGCATCGTCAACCAAATCTTTGCCACCACCGGCCTGGCCAACGATCTGTCCATTCTGCTTACCGGTCAGCCCACCAATTTCCTGATGGCTGAAGGCAATTGGGTCACGGTGTATGTTGGCGTTGGCGTCTGGCAAAGCGCGGGCTGGGGCACCATCATTTATTTGGCGGCCATCTCCGCCGTGAATCCCGAACTCTACGACGCTGCGGAGGTGGACGGCTGCGGGCGCTGGCGGCGGATCTGGCATGTGACCATCCCCTGTATCATCCCTACCATTTTGCTGATGCTGATTTTAAGGCTGGGGCAGATGGTGTCCATCGGCTTTGAAAGGCCGTATGTCATGGCCAATGACATGGTGGCCAACTCCTCGGAAGTCATTTCCACTTTCGTATACAAGATGGGCATCAAGAATGCCCGGTACTCCTTCGCCACAGCGGTGGGCATGTTCGGCTCGGTGGTGAACATGGTCTTCCTGATTGTCGCCAATCAAAGCGTCAAGCGGATGGGGGAGGGCGGCCTATGGTAAACGCTCCTGCGGAGAAAAGGATCCAAACAGGCGGCCCCAGGGGCCGGCGATATGCGGGTTCCGCCGCCGTCATCTACGCGGTGGTGATCTTTATGGTGATCGTCTGCATCGTGCCCATCATCCATTTGGTGGCGCTGTCCATGAGCGGCCGGGAGGCGGTGCTGGCACACAAGGTATCCTTTTGGCCGGTGGAACTTGATTTTAACGCCTACGTTTCCGTTTTTATGGATACCAGCATGCAGACTTCTCTCATCTTTTCCGTGCTTTTGACGGCAGGCTATACGGTGTTTGCCATGATCGGCAGTATCCTTCTGGCCTATCCCTTGAGCAAGGCGCAGCTTCCGGGCCAGAAATGGCTGATGGTGTTCATATTGATCCCCATGTATTTTTCCGGCGGGATCATCCCGGAATATTTGTGGATCAAGCAATTGAACCTTATTGACAAGCCCTTGGCGCTGGTGCTGCCGGTCCTCATCAGCACCTATAACACCATCATCCTGCGCAACTTCTTTTTGTCGATCCCAGATAGCTTGGAAGAATCCGCCGCGCTGGACGGCTGCAACGACGTGGGCATCCTCTTAAAAGTAGTGCTCCCGCTGTCCACCGCCGCCATCGCCACCCTCAGCCTGTTTTATGCGGTATCCAGATGGAATTCCTTTGCGGACGTACGCTACTACATCAATTCCACCAAGTATTACACCTTGCAGATGAAACTCTATCAGGTGGTGTTCAACAGCACCGACACCCAGGTGAACATGCTGGAGGGCGGGCGCAACGCCGTGCTTTCGGAAACCATCAAGGCGGCGGCCATCGTGTTTGCCACCGTCCCAATCATCATCGTATATCCCTTTTTGCAAAAGCATTTTGTTCAGGGCGTAATGATCGGCGCGGTGAAGGAATGACCGCATCAAAAAGGGCATTGCCATCCGCAGCGCTGCGGATGGTGAGAAATAAGAAGGAGGGTATCCCATGAAAAAGCTCATCTCCCTGCTCCTGTGCCTTGTGCTGTGCCTGTCCGCCTTATCCTTTGCGGGGGCGGAAGCAAAGCCCGAGGTCTTCAGGTACGACGAACAAGTCACCCTGAAGGTCTCGGTGTTTGACCGGGGCGCCACAGGCGAAACGCCCGTGGACAACAACTACTGGACCGACTGGATCCAAAAGAACTTTGGCGATCCCCGGAACATCAAGATGGAATGGGTCGTCATCCCCCGCACCGAGGAAGTGGATAAGCTGAACGTTTTGATGGCTTCCGGCGAAGCCGCGGACATCTGCTTTACCTACACCGAGGCTGTGATCACCAACTTTGTGCAGCAGGGCGGCCTGGTGGAGCTCACAGATCTCATCAACCAGTACGGCCAGGGCATCAAATCCTACCTGGGCGAAGACCTCTTAAAGTTTGGCATCTTCGAGGGCGGCCAGTATGCCATTCCCGCCAAGCGCGTGGTGCTGGCCACCCAGGGCTTTTTCATCCGGGAAGACTGGCTGGATAAATTGGGCCTGAAAATGCCCACCACCAAGGAAGAGTTCTATAACGACCTGGTGGCCTTCCGCGACAAGAACCCCGGCGGCGTGGAGAACGTGATCCCCTACGCCATGAGCAATGACCTCACAGGCCTCAACCACCTGATGCTCTCCTTCATCAAAAACCTGGATGAAAAGACGCTGGCCACCGTACCGGACATCATGTGGGATGGATACGAGGACTACGTGCTGTTCATGAACAAGCTCTACAATGAAAAGCTCATCTCCCCCGACTTTGCCTTGGACGCCAGCAATCTTTTGTGGAACGCGGTCAGTTCCGGCCAGGCCGGCGCCTACACCTACAACTACGATCACCCCATCCGCGTTTCTCCGGGCATCCTGAGCACGCTGCAGGCCTATGAGCCGGAAGCCAAGCTGAGCCCGCTGAACTGCTTTGAATCCGTTACCGATCCTACCAAGTACTACCACGGGATGTATGCCCCCAATGGCATCTTCTGCTTCGTCCCGGTGTACGCCAAGCACCCCGAGGCGGCTGTGATGTATCTGGATTGGCTGACCCAGCTGGATACGCTGTACTTCCTGCAAAACGGCGAGGAAGGCGTGCACCATATCACCAACGAGGAAGGCGTTCCCGTTTTGCAGGATGTGCAGGACGAGCGCAAGTTCAACTCCATGCAAAACATCGATTACACGCTTTTGACCAACGGCCAGCAGTTTGAGGACGACTCCCTGCGGCTAAAGGCCCAGGCCCTTTCCTACCAGAACTACGCCGACCTGTTTGAGCCTATGTACAACGTGGCCGTTACTGATCCCATCACCACCAACTTCCACTTTGATGTGGTATTGAAGGCCGATTCCCAGTACGGTACCTCCCTTACCGCCTTCAAGAAGGAGTTGCTCACCAAGGCCACCATGGCCTCGCCGGAAGAGTGCCTGAAGGTCTTTAGGGAACTGCGCGACCAGTACATGAAGGATGGCGGCCAGGCAGTTATGGATGAAAAGATCGTTGCCTGGGACAACATGCATAAATAATTTACAGCAGTTCGCAGGAAAAGGGGACCATCCCCGGGAAAAGAACACAGGCGGCCGCCGAATTATGACGGCGGCCGCCCCTTCTTGATGCTTTTCAAGCAGCGAAAGGAGAAACTTTATGATTCGTGTGGCCATCGTGGGCACGGGCAACATCTCCCAGGCGCATATTGGGGGTTATTTGCAATTTCCGGAACGCGTAAAGATCGTCGCCCTGGTGGATATTGTGCCGGAAAAGGCAGTGGAAAAAGTCAAACGGTTTGGCCTGGACTGCGAGGTGTTCGACGATCATCAAGCTATCCTTCACCGGGATGATATCGACCTGGTGGATATCTGCACGCCTCCTTATGTGCACGCCCAGATCGCCATTAATGCGCTGAATAGTGGTAAAAATGTGCTTGTGGAAAAGCCCATGGCCGCGTCCTTGGAAGAATGTGATCAAATGATCGCGGCGGCCAAGAAAAGCGGGAAGCTGCTTTCCAGCATTGCCCAAAACCGCTTCCGTACGCCCATTGCGAACCTTAAAAAAGTGCTGGATTCAGGCCTGGCCGGGGCGGTCCGCCACGTGCAGGTGGATTCCTTTTGGTGGCGCGGCCATTGCTATTATGATCTTTGGTGGCGCGGGCTATGGAGCAAGGAAGGCGGCGGATGCACGCTCAATCATGCCGTCCATCACATCGACATGCTGGGCTGGATGATGGGCCTGCCCAAGGAAGTCACTGCGGTGCTGGCCAACGTGGCCCACGACAATGCCGAGGTGGAGGACCTGTCTGTAGCTATTTTGCGCTATGAAAACGCGCTGGCCCAGGTGGTCAGCTCCGTGGTCCACCATGGGGAGGAGCAGCAGCTCATTTTCCAGTGCGAAAAAGCCAGGATATCCGCTCCGTGGGATGTGTATGCCTCTGTTAGTAAGCCCAACGGATTCCCCACAAGGAACGAGGAACTGGAAAAAGAACTCACCGCCTTTTATGAGAAACTGCCCCAGGTTGAGCATGAGATCCATCCCGGCCAGATCAACGATGTGTTGGACGCCATCGAACAAGGCCGCGCCCCTGCCATTACGGCAGAAGATGGCCGGCGCACTATCGAACTCATTACAGCCATTTATAAGTCCGGTGCGACGCGCTCCACGGTCCAGCTGCCCATCTTGAAGAATGATCCTTTCTACACGTCGGAAGGATTGCTTGCAAACATGCCCCATTTTTATGAAAAAACGGCATCGCTTTCAAGCCTTGGAAGCGAAAACATTACTGTTGGAAGCGACTACGCTTTGAAAAAATGACGATCAAAGGGGTATTGCCCCTTTCTTTGTATTTCCATCATCCTGTTTGGCAAAAGGAGGAGCTGTATATGAAAGGCGACGGCATGAATTATGCCCCTAAGGGCAAGCCCAACCCTGTGGTGAAACCCGGGGAGTTCGTCTTTTCGGCGGTAGCGCTGGATCACGGCCACATCTACGGCATGTGCAATGGCCTCATCGAGGCAGGTGCTACATTAAAGTATGTGTATGACCCCGATCCCGAAAAGGTCAGGCGTTTTCTGGAGAGGTTTCCCCAGGCCAAGGCCGCCGCATCAAAAGAGCAAGTGCTAAGCGACCCTGAAACAAAATTGGTGGCTTCCGCTGCCGTCACCAGCCTGCGATGCCCCCTGGGGCTTGAAGTGATGGATGCCGGGAAGGACTATTTTACCGACAAGGCGCCCCTTACTACCCTGGAGCAGCTTGAAAAGGCCAAAGAAAAGGTGAAGGCCACCGGGAAAAAGTACATGGTGTACTACAGCGAGCGGCTGCACGTGGAAGGGGCCATCTACGCCGGGCAGCTGATCGAGCAGGGGGCTATCGGCCGGGTGCTGCAGGTGATCGGCCTGGGTCCGCACCGGTTAAGCGCCCCCAGCCGCCCCAAGTGGTTCTTTGAAAAGGAAAAATACGGCGGCATCCTGTGCGATATCGGCAGCCATCAGATAGAGCAGTTCCTGTTCTTCTCCGGCGCTAAGGATGCCAAGGTGGTTCATAGCCAGATCGCCAACTACGCTCACCCCAACTATCCCGAGCTGGATGACTTCGGCGATGCCACGCTGGTGGCGGACAACGGCTGCACCAACTATTTCCGCGTGGATTGGTTTACCCCCGACGGGCTGCGCACCTGGGGCGACGGGCGCACCATCATCCTGGGGACGGAAGGGTACATCGAGATCCGGAAATACATCGATGTCTGCACGGACAACAACGATGGCAACCATGTGCTGCTTGTCAACGGCAGCGGGGAAAAACGCTTTTCTGTTACCGGGCAGGTAGGCTACCCCTTCTTCGGGCAGCTAATCCTGGATATAATGAACCGCACGGAAAGCGCCATGACCCAGGAGCACGCTTTCAAGGCTGCGGAGCTGTGCGTGAGAGCGCAATTGCAGGCAAATAAGATCTATTGATCTGAAAGTAAAAATGAAAACAGTCCTGCCCGCTTAAAAATGGCAGGGCTGTTTTTGTTATTGACAAGGGCAGCCAATGGCTTTGATATCCACCTGAGATCCAAAGATGAATTTCGCCTGCGTCAACCACATCCCATTCTTTATGGTTGACTGCGATACCTTTCTCTTAGGTAAACGATGATTTAGCTTTGCGGTTCCAAAGGGAGAAATCTGGTCATCGCCCTAAACTTTGCACTCATCCTCTCTGGGTCCAGGGCCAGCAGGCGCTGGTCGCTTTAAGGGGGATATGGGGAGTACAGGGGGGAGTTAACCCGAAGGGCGAGCGCAGCGAGCATGAAGCCTGCGAAGGCGCAGCCAGAGCAGGCGGAACGCTGGACAAGCGGAGCGCAGTTCAGTGCGAGGGGCGGGAATCGAAATCCCCCCTACTCCCTCCTGCGTCCTCGTCGGTCCCCCTTCGGCGCGCCTTACGACGATCAACCACCCTGGCGCTACGCGCCAACCGCCCGAAGGGTGAGCGCAGCGAACCTGGAGCAGTGGAGCGTAGCGGAACTGCGGAACACCGGACAAGCGAAGCGCGGCACGGTGCGAAGGCTCCTCTGGAGGGGAATGGAACGGGCGCTCGCAGCGCCCTACACCTCATCCGGCGCTGGCGCGCCATCTTCCCCTCAAGGGGAAGGCTTTTGGCTTGGCTGATTTCATTCAACTGAAAATCAACAACTTAAACATAGTGTGATCGAACCGCTAAATCTCCGTTTACTTAAGGGAAAGCAGGATGACCGCACCTTTGAGCAGCGCGTCAATACCCGATCATGGGAATCGCCTTGGGCCGCCTGCCGTAGGGGAGAACTTCCCCATTCTTGACCATATAGAGCACTTTTGACGTCTCATACACCGCGGCCATCAATTCCGGATAGGGCTGCAGGCAGATGTCCACCATGCCGATCTGATAGTTCTCCCCATCATACCGGCCCAGGCAGAACTGGTCATTGTACTGGAACCAGTGCGCACCAACGCCATAGGGATGGGCGGCCACCTTCTCTACGAAATGCCGCCACATGACGCCACGTTCACCTTGATCGGTAACGCCTTTTAGGCCTGTGGCGGTGAGTCCCCTGTCCAGTGCCCCGCAGTGGTATTCCCCAAGCAAAATGGGCAGGTCCACGCCGGCATCCTTCACAAAGTCCATATCCCGGGTGGGATCGAAGTCATAGCAGTTGATGGAGAACACATCAAAGTACTCCCAGCCCGCCATCATATCCAGGTTATTCGCCTTGGACCAGCGAAGGCCCAGATTGAGGTGGTTCTTATCCACTTTCCGGCAGGCCAGAGCAGGCACCTTGATATACTCGCGAATAAGAAATACCGAGTAATCACGAATGTCCTTCAGTGATTTGGGATAGGCCGCTGAACAGCAATTGATTGGCTTTTTGAAAGCGTCAAAGCTTTCAAAACCCGCGTCCCAGGCCGTATTCAGCGCTTCAATGGTCCCGTAGGTATCCTGAAGAAAACGGATCAGTCCTTCCCTGCAATACGTTTGCGCGGGATGCCGGAGCACCTCGTCGGCGATTTTCAGGTCCTCCACAAAGTTGAACTCCGGCTCGTTCCGAAGGAAGTAGCCAATCAACCAGGGGTCGTCCTTCCAGGCCGAAAGCTTTTGCGCATATTGCTTAGATTTTTCCTGATATTCGGGGGAAAGAACATCAGGAAAGTCGCGGAAGATCAGCGTATCCGTGGTGGGGAAGCCAGGCAGTTCCCGCACATAGGGGAGCTTTGCCCGCCCGTCGCCCACGCACAGGCCAGGGAAATTGCCCTGGGAGTTGATGCCGCTGCCCATCAGGATGTGGTGGGAGATCTCCTCCCACTTTTCTTTCCATTGATCCCCGTACACCCTTTTCAGGTTCAGGGCCGTAAAGCGGATGATCTTGTAGCTGTCCAGAGGCATATAGGCCGTGCGGCGGGTGGTCCCGATATCATAAAACTCTTTGTACTCCGGGTCGTTTTCATCAGGAAGCCAGTCGCATACCAACTCAAAGCTGTCCACGCGGCATTGATCGCCTGGGCTTGTTCCGCAGGGGCCCAGGGAAAAGTAGTCACAGCCTTCTGGATCGGTTAGATGCCACCGGCCATCCTTTGATTTGAAGGTGGAGAAAAAGCCCGTGCTCTGTTTGAGCTTCCGGCTCGCATCCCCACCCCAGCTATTCCATTTGGGGAACGGATATGCTGCCTCACCCTCATTGGTTTTCAGTGCTTTTGTCAGCTCCGCCAGGGAATGGATCTTTCCGGGCCATTCCTTCCCCTTCCACTGGCCGAACTCATCTACGACTTTTGTTGGAGGCAGCGGAAAATCAACTGGCTTTTCATCCGTCAGAAAGAAGTTTTCAAACCGCACCCTCACATCGTGGAAGGTCTTCTCTATCCCCAGTTCAAACCGGTCCACATCGTCAATAAGCGTTCGCTGGCCGTGGATCACCAGCTTCAGCGCGCCCGGGGTACGGTTGGTGTAGATAGTACTGTTGTCCAGAAAGTTTAAATCAAGGCATACCCGCGTTTTAAAATTGGGCAGAAGGCCAAAGCGCATGAAAAGCCTTTCTTTTTCAGCTCCCGGTAAAAAACAGCGGAACATCATGGCCGCGGAGTGATCCTCCTTAACCGTGATGTCCCCTACGATGTAACGCTTTGTTTTATCTTTGATCCCGGGGAGGACGATCCCGCCGCCACCGGCGCCAAGCAGCGCAGTCAGGCTGTCTTCGCCGGACGAAAGAATGGCCGCATCCCGTGCGGCCACATTGCTTAAATCAATCTTCATGGCAATTCCCCCATCCATCCTCCTCATTATTCCCCCATCAGGCCCTATCAATCATGAAAAGCCAGACATCAGGCCATGGGCAGGCTCCGCCCGCTCCCTGCGGGGAGCCACCAGTCGTAGCGCTCCTTGGGATAGCAGGAACGCACCGTGCGGGCGATGGTCTCCAGCTCCTCTGGCGTTTGAAAGGCCTGGTATCGGGTGTAGAGCACCCGGAGCGCGGAGAGACCCGGCTGCTGGAGGGAATAATTTTTGAGGAGCTCAAAGTTCACCGAATAGGGGGACAGGGAATCCATCAGTACGCCCAGCACATCATCGGTAAGGAGCGGAAAATCCCCCGTGCGGATGCGCGCATCAGCCCCGTTATCCAGGATCACCTGCATGGTACCCGTAGTATAGCGGCGAATGGTCATAAAAAGAAAGCTGTCCAACCTGCGGCAAAGCTTATGCAGGTCTTCCTTATAGGGGGCGTAGCTGCGTAAAACCTCGGCGGTTTCCTCCGCCAGGGGCGTACTCGTAAGCAACCAGGAGCCAACCCAGGGACGCAGAGTGCTGGTCACGTCCTGGGTGCGGATGACGGCGGCCACCGCGTTTTTCCCCTTTCATATACAGGTTAGCCTTCATTTCTACACAGCCCTGTTCAAATCCTTGTTCCAGAAAAAAACAGCTATAAAAATCCTGTTTCTTTTCTGTTTCCAATTTCCACCAATATGCATTTATATGCAGAAAATAAGTATGTTTAACCGAAGAAACGTTCGGGGAGTGCCATTTATTGTGGTCACTTATGTGGACAACCACCATCCCTAGCAGAACAGTTTTCAACAACCCATGCCTCTATACAGTAACATCTATTCGGCACAACCCTTGAAAAACAAGGGCAAATCTGCTATCATAAATGCACGACCGGGGCAGTGGCGTCGGTTTTCCACAGGAAGTTTTCCACAACACACGGGTGAAAATAGCCCGTGCGAATTTTTTCACTTTTCGCGGGCATGCGCCTGGCGTATAAAAGCCTGCATATTTTTCGGAGTCGTAGGGGGACAGCGGATGAACGTTGCGGAGCTATGGGAAAAGGCCTGCCGCTTTTTGCAGGAGGAAATGAACGAGGTATCCTACAAAACGTGGATCGCCAGCTCCTTAAAGCCCCTGGAAATTGAAGATAACTGCCTGTATATCGAGGTGGTCACCGATTACATGAAGCAGATGATCGCCAGCCGGTATGCCGTGCTCATTGCCAACGCGGTGAGCCAGGCGGCAGGCCATTCGCTGTCGGTTGAGATCATCACGCCCCAGGAGTCGGCCAACCGCAAAGCGGCCAAGGCGGCCCCCAGCCAGCAGGGCGGCATGGTCTCCTTAAACCCCAAATACACCTTTGACACCTTCGTGGTGGGCAACGGCAACCGTTTTGCCCATGCTGCGTCTTTGGCGGTGGCGGAAGCGCCTGCCGAGGCGTATAACCCCCTTTTCATCTACGGGGGCGTGGGCCTGGGCAAGACGCACCTCATGCACGCCATCGGCCATTATGTTCAGCAGCAGTATTCCGGCATCCGGCTTTTGTATATTACCAGCGAAAACTTCACCAATGAATTTATTACCGCCATCCAGAAGAACAAGAACGCGGAATTCCGCGACCGCTTCCGGGGCGTGGACATCCTGATGGTGGACGATATTCAGTTCATCGCCAAGCTGGACCGCACCCAGGAGGAGTTTTTTCATACCTTCAACACGCTGCACAGCGCGGGCAAGCAGATCATTTTGACAAGTGACAAGCCCCCCAAAGAGATCGCAGGGCTGGAGGAGCGGCTGTGCAGCCGTTTTGAGTGGGGCCTGATCGCCGATATTCAGCGCCCCGATCTGGAGACCCGCATCGCCATCTTGCGCAAGAAGGCGGAGCGGGAACATATTGCCGTGTCCGACGGCGTGCTGGAGCTCATCGCCCAGCGCATCGACTCCAACATCAGGGAACTGGAAGGCTCTCTCACAAGGCTCGTGGCCTTTTCCTCGCTAACCGGGCGGCCCATTACAAACGGCCTGGCGGAGGAAGCGCTTAGGGAAGTGTTTGCCCAGCGGGAGGTGCGCCGCGTCACGTGCGAGCTGATTCAGGAGACGGTGGCCGACTATTACAGCATCACCGTGTCGGATTTAAAAAGCCCCCGGCGCAACCGGGAAGTTACCATCCCCCGGCAGGTGGCCATGTATCTGACGCGGGAAATAGTGGGGCTCTCCCTGCCCCGCATCGGGGAAAGCTTCGGGGGCAGGGATCATACCACGGTGATGCACAGCTGCGAAAAGGTGCAGGAGATATCCCGTGATAATCCGGGCTTTTTAAGCCAGATGGACGATATACGCAGGCTCATCAAGGACGGAAAGTAATACTAAAGGAGGGACAGAATTGGCTGCTTATCAGGAAATTTGCCTATCGAACGGTCTCCAAATTTCCGCATACCAGCTGCCCCACCTGCATTCTCTTCAAATGAGCATTTTCTTTAAGGGCGGCACGCTGTACGAAAACCGCGTCAACCAGGGCGTCTCGCATCTGCTGGAGCACTTATGCTTCCGCAATTTAAACGGCGTTCCTCTTGCCCAGCTGTACAAAAGGCTGGATGCCATCGGTGCGGAACTGGACGGCACCACCTACCCGGAAGCGGTGGTGTTCTCTTTGCAGGTGGCACCGCGCTTTTTTGATGATGCGTTCAGCATCCTTTTTCGGCTATTCGCGCCGGGAAAGTGGACGGATGAGGAGATCGCCGCCGAAAAGCAGGTGGTGATCCGCCAGATAGAGGCCAAATACCAGGGCTTTTCGGAAGACATCAAAATGCTTTACTGGCGGACAAGCGCCGGGGGTTTCCCTGGCATGGGCACCATCGAGAGCGTCAAGCGCATGTCGCCAGCGCTTATTCATCAATGGAAAAAGAAGATCTTCCGCCCCGCCAACGCCTGTTTTGTGCTCACGGGGAATTTTTCCGATGGCATGCTTAAGCAGGCGGCAGAAATGCTGGGGGAGCTTGACGATATGGGCCCCTCGGTTTTTGAGCAGCCAGCGCCGCTTGGCTTTTGCATGCGGGATGAGGGCAGCGACGCCATTTTCAGCTCCACAGAAGACCTTTGCCAAGTGCAGCTTTCCTTTGACATCGATTCCAGCCAGGTGGTATCCGCCTGCGCTAACATGCTAAGCTTCCTGACCGGTGGCGCGGCCAGTTCCCCGCTATTTATGGAGCTTAGGGAACGCCGGGCGCTGGTGGGGGACATTGGCTCCCAGGTGATGGAGGTGGGGAGCTTCCGGCGCCTGGTCATCGATTACGAGGTGGCCCACGAGCGACTTCTGGAAAGTTTGGAAGCGGTGTTTACCATCCTGGGGAGGCTGCGTACCTACATCAGCCAGGAGCAGCTGGACAGGATCCGG
>JAEWAH010000091.1 GCA_023391725.1 Bacillota bacterium
GCCCGGAACACATCATAGCTGCCAGAGATGGCGGCGGTGTGGGAGGCAGCAGCCTTGGCCCCCGCTTCCGTGCGGCCGGATTTATAGACGATTACAGGTTTCTTCGATCTGCTGGCTAAATCGAAAAACTGGCGGCCCTCCCCGGGACCTACGCCCTCCAGGTACAAGGCCATTACTTCCACTGCCTCGTCTTTTTCAAAGTAGGCCATCAAATCCGGCACGTTTACATCCGCCTTGTTGCCAAAGCTGACGATGGTGTTGAAGATGGCGGTGTACTGATTGCGCTCGATACTTGTGATGCCCATGGCCCCGCTTTGGGTGAGCAGCGCAGCGTTGCTCCTGTGGCTTAGCGGGATATGCATGCGCTTTTCATCGATAAACAGGGTGTTGACGCCCTTTTCCCCGTCCCGGGGCGCGCGGAACACGCCCATACAGTTGGGGCCGATCACCCGCACATGGCTCGGGAGATTCGCAGAAAGCCCCGCCGCGAAATCCTCATATTTCATATCCGCCGGGATACCGGAGATGAGGATCACCGACTTACCCTGGGGCACCTGCTTCAAAAAATCCAGAAAGTATTGACCCGGCGCGGCATAGACCACCAGGTCGTAGGGGAAAGGAACATCGGCCAAACTTGTATACAAGGGGTAGGTGCGGCTCTGGATCACCGCTTTGCCACCCTTGGGATTGACGCAGTACACGTCCTCCCTGTTCAGTTCTCCGAACAAAGTAACGATGTTCCTGGCCATGCTGTATTTTTCCGGCTTGGTGGACACGCCTGCTACCACGATGCCCTGGGGATGGAAGAATCCCGTCAGGTTTGCGGCGTTGGGCTGCGTGCCGGTGGGGGAGGCCTCCTTGGCCGGAGCAAACTCTGCGTACCCGTCCACGGCCACAAACCGGCCATCCTTGGAAAACACGATGGGGTTCAGGTCCAGCGCCTTTAAATGAAACGGCGGGTTTCTGTCAGACAAAAAGGAAAAGTCGTGACCCAATTCCGAAATGCGTGTTACGTGAGCGGCAATTTGGGAGAGATACTCCGGGTGGCCCATGCCCTCGTATTTATGCTTGATATTCAGGCTCCGGGTCAGGCTTTGGGCATCCTCCAGGGGAACAGGAGCCAGGAAGAGATTCGCTGGGTCGTAATACTTGGCGAAAAACTCCGCATCGTCCCCGCCCTTGGATAGCGTGACCACCGGGCCAAACCCAGCGTCTTCTTTGAGGCCGACCATGATTTCGTTACCCAGCGCCTGGGTGAAGCGGATGAATTCCACGATGAGGAACCCGTCGATCCGGGGCTTTTGCCCCTCCTCAAAGTGGGAAAGGACTTCCTCACGCATTTGCTCCAGCATAAAGCGCACAAAAAGTGGATCGCGGATGCTAACGCGTTTCACGCCCCCGTAGCGTTGGTTGTGGGCCATATCCCGGGAGACGATCTTGACCATCAGGTCTTTTCCCGGAAAGCGGGAGAGCATCTGCTCGGTGACCTCTTTGCCATCCTTGATAAAAGCATACCTGGGCACATCCAGCCCCGCCAGCCTCAAAAGCTCATAGACTTCGTGCTCATGCAGCGTCTGGCGCTCGTCTTGAAAGGCCGCGCGCAAAAGCTCATCCATGCGGTCCAAAACATTCTTGTCCCAGGGCATGCTTTCCCCTCCTAATTAGAAAAGATGAGAGATCAGCTCTGAAAGCGGAAGATAGGCCATCGGCACAAAGATCGCCGGGAGCAGATTGCCTACAGCAAGGCGTTTGTCCCGAAGCAGGTTCATCCCCACGCCGATAATGAGCAGCCCGCCTACCGCGCTCATTTCCGTGATCACGGCCTCGGTGAAAAGGGGTGCGGCCCACTGGGCCAATAGGGCGATGCTCCCCTGATAAACGAGCACCGCCAGCGCGGAGAGCGCCACACCAGGCCCCATGGTGCTGGCAAAAACGATGGCGGAAATGCCGTCCAGCGCAGACTTGGCGATCAGGGTGCTATGGTTCCCCTGGAGGCCGCTTTCCAGCGCGCCCACAATGGCCATGGCCCCCACGCAGTACACCAGGCTGGCCGTCACAAACCCTGTGGCAAAGCTGGAATCCTGCTCGCCTCTGCCGCCGGAAAGCTTTCTTTGAAGAAACTGGCCAAACTGGTCCAGCCTCTTTTCGATGTTCAAAAGTGCCCCGATCAATCCGCCTGTTACAATAGAAAGGATCACCGCCATCATATCATTGGTCTTGATGGCTCCCATGACGCCGATGACCAGGACGCACAGCCCAAGCCCCTGCATCACCGTTTCCTTGAGCCGTTGGGGTAGGCCTTTGCGTACCAGAATGCCGATAAACGAACCCACCAGGATGGCCGCGGTATTGATAAGAGTGCCGATCAACAAAATCATCCCTTTGTATATATGCTGGCTAATTGTAAAAAACCTGCCCCAAGCAAAGCTGAAGGGCAGGTGATTTCCTGACGGAAAGGGGAATTATTGGGCGGCGGCTTCCGCGGCGGGATAGACGCTGACTTGCTTCTTGTCACGGCCCAGACGCTCAAAACGGACGACGCCGTCCACCTTGGCGTACAGGGTGTCATCCTTGCCGATGCCTACGTTCAGGCCGGGATGGAAATGGGTGCCACGCTGGCGGACCAGGATGTTGCCGGCCAAAGAGAACTGGCCGTCAGCCCGCTTGGGTCCCAGGCGCTTGCTTTCGCTGTCCCGGCCATTGCGGGTGGAGCCAACGCCCTTTTTATGGGCGAAATACTGAAGATTCAGCTTAATCATTTCGGTTTCCTCCATTCTTCTATCGACAGACGGACAAATTTCGGATATTGTTCGGTGAGATCCCCGATGCCCTGGCGCAAACTTTTCAGTATCACCTGGGCGTCATGCCGCTGTTCCGGGGATAATCCCTCCGGCAGCAACGCCTGCAAATACGCATCCTTGGGTCTTTGCACAACCCTTGGCACGATCCCGGCCACGCTTTCCAAAGAATTGATGCAGGTGGCGGTGAGGGCGGAGATCCCGGCGCAGACGATGTCGTTGCCCAAATCAGCGTATCCGGAATGCCCTTCGCTTATAAACCCGCAAAACTCCCCGCTAAGCGTATAAAGCGTGACGGAAGTCATTATGCGTTGATGGCGGTGATCTCCACCTTGGTATAGGGCTGACGATGGCCCTTCATGCGCTTTTCGCTCTTCTTGGCTTTGTAGGTGAAAACGGTGATCTTTTCGCCCTTGAGCTGCCCCAGGACTTTGCCTTCCACCTTGGCGCCCGCAACCACGGGATTTCCCACTTTTACGCCTTTTTCCCCGCCCACCATGAGCACTTCAAAGGAAACTTTGGTGTCTGCTTCCTGGTCCAACCTTTCGATGTAGATCACATCGCCCTGGGATACGCGGTACTGCTTGCCACCTGTCGCGATGATCGCATACATGGTCAAGCACCTCCTCCATTTACTCGCCGGGCATTGAGGTTGCGGGTTTTTCCGCATTTGGACAGACCTCTCCCGAGCGGCTTGCCTGTATACGATAGCACAGCCGAAAAGGCTTGTCAAGAAAATTCTCCCGGGTATACAAGGCGGCGCCAGCAAAAACTCACGATTTTACGGGATCTGCTTTTGTCATACTTGCATGCTTCTGATTTTCAGTTGTATGGAGTTAGCCACCCAAAGCCTTCCAAGGTGCGCTCTGGTTGCTTCGGTCGCTGGCTCCCTCGCAATGACGCGATAGATTGGTGTCTCGTCATTGCGAGCCTTGCGAAGCAATCCAGGCTCCTTCCTATTGGCGGTACTTCGTAACAGAGCGATAAATCATCATTTATTCCATCATTTTCATCCGCCATTTGCCCTGAAGGGAGGCGGGCATCAGCACACGGATGCGTTGGGCCGTGCGTTTGACATAAGGTCTTCCGTTATGGAAGATATCCAGTTCCCAGCGATCGCCGTTTGGCATCAGCGCCAGTTCCACAGGCGCGTGGCAATCAGGGAACAGCGGCATCATGCGGATCTCTGCTTCCCGCAAAAGGCGCGCCCTTTTTGTGCCTTCCTTTTGCGAAAGCTTTTCCTCATTTTCTTCAAACCATGCCCAGAAATCGGCGATTTGCTCATCCGTGCATTCCTTTGGCTTGAAGATGCCCATGCCCCCGGCTCCTTTCCAATACATGCAGGGTATATAAAGCGCGGCTGGTGGGATATTCGACCGGCAGAAAAGAATATGCCATCCTGCGGCTTTGATTCCCATGAACTTGCCATCTGGCAAGAAAATTATACCATGGGATTTGATGGTTGACTATTTCAATTTGTCTTGTTTTGCTCTGCCATCAAAAAAACAGCGGGCAATGCCTGCCCGCTGCTGTATATAGTATGAAGCTATGCCTCCGTCCGCAGCTTGACCAGCGATAACAGGTCCCGCAGCGCTTCTTCCTCCCGGATTTCCATCATCAGCCAGCGGCTCCCCATGGGGCAGGGGGTACGGTAGTATAACGCCTGGGTGGGTTCGCTCAAAAGGGGGAGCAGAACGGGTATTTTTTCTTCCTCACGCTGGCCGATGACCACCATGGCCAGGTAATACCCTTCCATGGGATACATGGTGCACAGCGCACGGCCACCCTTTTTGTACTTAATGTTCCAGCCTTTTTGCATGGAGCAGCGGCTGTATTCCAGCCGGGGCGCAGTTTGAAAGCCGCCCTCCAGCGCCGCCCGGCCCCGGGACCATAGATCCGTCCGGATATAGGCTTCCACTTCTTCCAAGGTGGGGGGATGGTCCGGCCCGTACCATTCGTACCACGTCATGATCGGTCACATGCCCATCCGCCGCCGGATGGCCTCCTTTGTTTTTTTGTCCAGAAGCGCGCTGTCCAGGGCCCTAAAAAGATACGCATCAGCCGCTTCGCCGGGCGTGATGGGCCGCATAACCAGCAGAACCTCCAGGATGTCCAGGAGGATCAGCTTGCGCTGGGTAGGCGGCATCTCGTCCACTGGAACGGCGACAAGGTGATCCAATACCGTAGGATATAGGTCCGGTCTTTGGGGAAGCCATTTCAAAAGGCTTTGGATGGCCTGGCGGGCGGTGATGAACTTTTCATCCCGGAAGCGGGCAAGGTACTTGTCCAAAATACGCTCCAGGCGGCCTTCCTTGTCCCAGCGGACATTCTCTGCCAGGAGCATCGTCCCGATGCTGCGCTGATAGGAGTTTTCATGGGAGAGTTTCTCGGCAAACACATCCCACCACGTGAACACGTCGCTATGACTCTCACTCCTTTTTTTAAGCACCAAGAAGGCGGCATACCGCAGGTCGTTGTCCTTTTCCGGGAGCATGCCCACCAGATATACGATGTCTTCCGGCGTAAGTGTTTGGGCCAGCTCCGCAGGGTTTTCCCGCGCGGCTAGCAGTATGTCAAGGTCCATCGGTTACCCCTCCCGCTTAACCGGATGCCGCAGCACCGTTCTCAGGCTCTCCGGCTTTGTCTTCCTGAAATCGTTTAGGTAAATCTCATGATGGCGCCGTTTTGTCCAATCGGAAAGCTTCCCGCCGATATCGTTTTGAAGCCCGTTTTCACGGATGTAGGCTTCCATGGCCTCCAAAGTTTGCGGCTCCTCACTGTAAGGGCCTATGTGCATCGCCTGCACGCACAGCCCTTCCTCAAGCGCCATCAGCCGGGCGCGGGAAACATCCAGCTCGGGCTTCTTGCGCTTTGTCTCCTCCCGGGCCCAGTCAAGCACAGCCTCTGTCACGAATTCTGGCTGCCGGATCACCGATATCCAGCAGTAACGGGACTTGTCATTGAAAAAATCGAAGCTCGTCTCGTCCTCAAGCCACCAGAAGCCTTCCAATGGCGGAACGACATACTCAAAATACCCTTGGGGAGCCCGCTCGCCCATCTTGCTCATTTTGATGGTGTAGCATAGGGTGTACAAAAGCTCTACCGCCTTTTGGTACTCCCCTTCCGGTTCGTTGGGGTCGCCATGTCCATCCACCGCGAGAAATGTCATGGGGGGAACCTGTACAAGCTCCGGTTTGCGGGATGGCTGGTACAGGTCAGGAAACGCCTTTTTGTAGTCCAACTTTTCAGCCATATACAGCTTACGCTTTCCGCCAGCGCTTTAAGGAGGGGAAAAAGCGCAGCATGTCTTCCCGGGCGGCGCCCGCATCCTTGAACATGCCCGCCTCCAGCGCAAAGGGAACGCAAAATTCGATCATTTCTTCCATGGTTTCTTCTTTGGCAAAATGGCCGTTTTCAAAGCAGTAGCGGCAGTACTCCCTATTCTTGCTCCCATCAGCGTTCGTCCCCAGTTCTTCTTCGTTGGTAAGCGGCATGGCGCAGCTCTGGCAGATCCTTTGTTCCATTTTTGTTCCCTCCCTTTCTTGATGGATTCATTGTACCATCGGAAACTGGACAACTAGCTGTCATGTTCCTCGTACAGCGCCGTCATTTTTTTTAACCGTTCCCGTATTTTCTCCCGCACATAGGCAGGGGAAAGAACCCTCATATGCGGCCCGAAGGACAGCAAAAACCCACACACCCATTCATCCTCCGGATAGGCCGTATGGATCAAAAAGCTGCCGTCCGGCTGCATTTCCACTTGTGATTCCTCGAACTCGTCATACACCCTAAAGGCCTGGGAGCCATCAAGCCATAGCGTAAGGGCGACCCCGGGCCTTGCCGGATTATTCTCGTACACCGGCCCTGGGTCCTGCGGAGACCTAATAGAAAAGTGCTCCTCCTTAAGGTGGACATCCTTCATCCGGTTGAGCTTGAACAGCCGCTCCTGCTGCCTTAGACGGCAGTAGGCTTTCAGGTACCAGGACCGGCTTTTGAACCAAAGCTGGAGCGGCTCCGCCTCCCTCACCGTTCTTTCGCCATTGCTGCCGTAATAGGTGAATTGCAGTGCCTTTTTGTGCAAAATCCCTTCCTTAATAAGCGCCAGCTCGTTTTGCCGCGTCAGACTCCAATCGGAAAAGTCCACCGCCACCCAATCGCCGCCTGCTTCGCCAAAAACGGCCCGCCATTTGGCCAGCGCACTTTTCGCCGAGGCCCCGCTCACCGCCTGCAGCCCCTGGAGTGCGGAAAGAATCTCCGCCTGCTCCTCCCGGTTCAGCAGTGATTTTTGCAGCACGAAGTTTTCCATCAGCCCAATGCCGCCGTTTTTTCCCTGGGAGGCATAGATGGGGATCCCAGCCTGCGAAAGTGCCTCCACGTCCCGGTATACAGTGCGGACGGACACGCCAAAATGCTGGGCCAGTTCCGCCGCCGTGGCGATCTTTTTGTCCAGCAGATAGATCACGGTCTCGAACAAACGGCTTACTGGCATAACTTCACCCATTCCATTACATCAAGGATAAGAGAATGGCACCCGAAGGTTTCCAAAGGGCGATCGGAAAGCCTTTTGGTCGTGCCTGCAGGCACGAAATCCTTTTGCCATCCTGGCATAACGGCCTTCAAATATGGCCCTAACCATAAATTTACCTCTTGCAGGAAATGTTTTGGAAAAAGCGAATCTTATTATAGTAAAGCTAAGATTCAAATCATCACAGCAATGGAGAGATGAACATATGAACGGTACCAACTGGAAGGACTGGCTACTGCGCGTGGTCAAGGGCATCTTCATCGGCAGCGGGTTCATCCTGCCCGGCATCAGCGGTGGGGCGTTGGCAGCTGTGTTCGGGATCTACGAGCGCATGATCGGCTTCCTGGCCAACATTACAAAGGATTTCAAAAAGAACGTACTGTTCTTTGTGCCCGTGGTCATCGGGATGGCGATAGGCGTGTTTTTGCTGTCCATTCCCATCAGTGCCCTTCTGGAAAACAAGGATATGGAAGCATACGTGCTGTGGTTCTTCATTGGCTGCATCCTGGGCACGCTCCCGGCGCTGCTCAAGCAAGCGGGTAAGAAGGGCCGGGAAGGCTGGCACTGGGCGCTGCTCGTAGTCGTTTGCGGGGCTGCGTATATCCTGCTTCGCATACTGGAGAAATCCGGCGCAGTATCCCTGCCCCAGAGCATTTTCACCTGGGCGCTGGGTGGGGTACTCATCGGCCTTGGCGCTGTCGTGCCGGGGCTCAGCCCCTCCAACCTTTTGATGTATTTGAAGCTGGACCAGGGCGGCCAGCTGTACGCGGGTATGACGGAAGGCATCAAAGGCCTGGACCTTTCTGTGATCATCCCCCTTGTCCTGGGGGCCCTGGCCTGCGTGCTTCTTCTGTCGAAGCTGATGAATCACATATTCAGCAGGGCCTATGCCACGCTATACCACGCGATCCTGGGCTTTGTGCTGGCTTCCACCCTCATCATCGTTCCCTGGAATTTTAACTACCTGGGCATCGGCGGGCTCATCTGCCTGGGGACCTGCGCCGTGGGTGTAGTGCTGGCGCTTTTCATGTCCCGGCTGGAGGACAAATACAAGCCGGAGGACTGATACTAATTCAAAACCTTAAGGCATCGTCGCAGCGGGCCTTTTCGCGCAGTACAGCGTCATTCTCCGCTCCACGTAGGCCGCCTGCTACGCGTCGCTCCGATTCCTTGTCCTGCGCAAAAATTCCTCGCTGCTTTGGATGCATTAAGATTTCTCATTAGTATAAGCCACTATAGAAGCTCCTCCCGGGCGGCTTTGGGCAAGCCCTTCACCACCAGCTGATAGCTTTGGTCGATCATCTGCAAAAGCAGCGATCCCTCTATCTGCTCCACCCATATGGTGTTGCGGTGAGGCTGCTGGCTGGGCGGGCAGTGGTAGCCCCTTACCACAATGCCAGGAAACTGCCGCCGGTAAAAGTCCGCCAGCATCGGGTCGCACTTTAAGGTGATCTTGTAGTTGCCCGGCTGGGGGTAGACCTCCGCGAAGATCTTCCCCTTCACCTTGATAACAGTCGGTTCCGGCCCGAAGGGAAAATCCTCATAGGCCTGCTTTTTGGAAAGACAGTACGCAAGCAGCATCTCAGGCTGGATCATCAGTTTAGTTGATAGCCCGGCGCCCCTTGGGGGGGGAGCCGGGCTTTCGCTTCCTTTCGAGAAATGGCGTGGTTTACATGCCGAAGCGCGCCTTGGCCTCGGCCATGCGCTTGATCACCGGGACGTTAAAGGGGCAGCGCTCCTCGCACTGGCCGCACTCTATGCAATCAGCCGCGCGTGCGGTAAGCGCTTCATAATGGGCGCGGACGGTGGCAGGCGTTTGCTCGTGGACCGACGCCAGGTCCAGGAATTTGTTCACCGCCGCCACATCGATTTGCGCCGGGCAGGGATGGCAATGGTTGCAATACATGCAGCGGCCAGTCGCCTGATAAGCGCGGGCCTGACCCAGCACAGCGGCATAGTCCTTCTCCGCATCGGAGGCAGTTTCAAAGCGCACGGCCTCCCGCACTTGCTCTATTGTTTGGCAGCCCACCAATACGCTTGCGACGCCGGGTCTTGTGAGGGCATACTGCAAAAGCTGGCAGGGTGTCATGGCCTGGCCTAAGGGCGAGGAATCCGCCCGGAGCAGGGACCCGGCGCCGTACGCCTTCATGACCGTGATGCCAACGCCACGGGACTCACATGTCCGGTACAAAAGATCCCGCACCGGGTTCATGCCCAATAGGCCTTCGTTTCGGTAGGTACCGCCTTCAAACATTGCTTCCAGCTGCGTATCCTCCGGCAACAGGTCGAACGCCGGGTTCAGCGAGAACATCAATACGTCGATAAGCCCGGAATTCACGGCTTCCAGAGATACTTCCGCGTTATGCGAGCTCATGCCCAGCGTTTTGATGACGCCCTTTTCCTTGAGCGAAAGAGCATATTCCATCATAGGCCCATCTTTTACCGCACGCCAGTCTTCGAATGTGTCGAAGAAATGAAGCATACCGATGTCCATATAGTCGGTATCAAGGCGGGTGAGCAGATCCTCAAAGAAGGTCTTGCACAATGCGGGATCCCGGGTGCGCAAGTATTGTCCATCCACCCAGGCCGCACCGATGTGGCCCTGCAAGATCACCTTCTCCCTGCGTCCACGAAGGGCAAGGCCGATGTCGGTGCGTACATTAGGTTCGGACATGAACACGTCCATCACATTGACGCCCAGCCCAAGCGCCTCGTCGATAACGGTACGGATAAGTTTCGCGTCCTTGCCTTGAAGATGTTCGCAGCCCAGTCCGACCTCGCTGACAGAAAGTCCTGTGTTTCCCAATGGATTGTACCGCATACCATGCACCCCTTTTTCCTTTTGTTTTACGTGCCGCAGGATGGATCTACTCCTCTTTGCTGCCCAGCTGGATCGTTTTCTTGTCCTCCTCAGAGATTTCATGGTCCCCTAAGCCCTTACAGATCTGCGCTCCATCAGGCCTGGATGGTCTCGCTTATCATCCTGGCTATGATTCCTTCCATTAAATAAGGACCGCCACGCTGTTGGCGCATATGCAGCCAGTATCATAGTCACATTATACCATCCATTGGAAATAACTCAAGCCATGCCATCAAAAGGAACACATATGAACGAACACAAAAAAGGCCGCATATCGCGGCCTTTGCTTTAAATGTGTGCTTTTTGAAGAACCCTACACGTTCTTCTTTTGGTGCTGGGTCACGTCCTTCTTGTGCTTGGCCTCATCCTTGATCTCCTGGCGCATGTCGTCCAGCGCATGGTCGCGGCGGACATTCTTGTCCTTTAATTCCTCCTTGACATTGGGATCGGAGGTGTGGGCGATCATATCGTCCGCCCTGCGGGTGTTTTCAATGGTCCTGTCAATGTTGTACTGGATCTTTTTCACATTGTCCTTGCGGTCATCGGGATTGGGCGCCATATGCATTCTCCTTTTTGCGGTTTACTCCCTCATAGCATGGCGCCTTCATGCGTTCCTATACATTCCTATGCGCGGATAGGAGAGGAACGCTGGTTTTGCTAGAAAAAAATGTTTTTTTCAAATGTGAACTCCACAATACCCATTTTTTCTGCTAGAATAGTTTCCGGGCCAAAAAGCTTTTTGCGATATATGGAGGATCGACAGAAAATGCGTCATCAATGGGCAGTCATCGGTTTTGGCGGCATGGGTTCCTGGCACGCCAAGAATATTGCGGAACATATTCCCGAGATCCAGGTGGCGGGCGCGTACGATATACGCCCGGAAGTATACGCGGGGCTTCTGCCCGGCATGAAGGGCTATTCCACGCTTCAAGAGCTGCTTGACGATAAGGACGTGGACATCGTCACCATCGCCACGCCCAACAATTTTCATAAGGAACTGGCCATCGCCTGCCTCACGGCCGGGAAGAATGTCGTCTGCGAAAAGCCGGTAGCCATGAACGCCGCCGAGCTTGAAGAAATGATCGCGGCCGCCCGCGCGGCTGGCCGGCTGTTTTCCGTGCATCAAAACCGCCGCTGGGACAGGGATTATCTCACCGTCCGGGCAGCCGTGGACGGGGGAGACCTGGGCAAGCTTTATGCTATCGAATCCAGGGTGCAGGGCTCCCGCAGGACCATGCACGGCTGGCGCGGCCATAAGGTTAACGGTGGCGGCATGATCTACGATTGGGGCATCCACCTGTTCGACCAGCTGCTGGACTGGATCAAATCCCCCGTGGTATCGGTAAACTGCCACGCATTCAGCGTTTTCACGCAGGAAGTGGATGATAACTTCAAGGCGACCCTGCGCTTTGAAAACGGCGTCTCCGCGCTGGTGGAGGTGGCTACCAACTGCTTTATCAACCTGCCGCGCTGGCATGTGTGCTGCGAGGAAGGGACGTTGGAAGTAAGGGATTGGAGCTGCGAGGGCAAGATCGTCAAGCTAAGCACCGATGCGGAAATGGCCTGGGACGATGAGATCGTGTACACCGACGCCGGCCCCACCCGCACCATGGCGCCCCGGCCCAAGCACACCTTGCAGGAACTGCCTCTGCCTGTTGTCCGGGGCGATTGGGCGGACTATTACCACAACATCGTAAACGTTCTGGATAGCGGCGCGGAGCTCATCGTGAGGCCCGAGCAGTCTCTTCGGGTGATGCGCCTGGTGGATGCCATGTTTAAGTCCGCCCAAAGCGGGCAGAGCGTGGCCTGCCGTATTTGAATCCCATATAGACATTGCCCCCGGCGCAAACCGCCGGGGGTTTTCACTTGGATAGACCGAATCAGGAACGGGAAAAATTTGCTTGCCTTTTGGCGGAAAGAATGGTATTACTTAAAAAGACATGAAAAGAGGCAATGAAACCCATAAATTGGAAGGGGCGCATTCATGGAGATCAACTGGTATCCAGGGCACATGGCCAGGGCGAAGCGGCTCCTTTTAGATCAGGTGGGCCGCGTGGACGTGGTGGTGGAGCTGTGCGACGCCAGGCTGCCCCATGCCAGCCGGAATCCCGACCTTGGCAACCTCCTTCAAAACAAAAAGCGGATATTGCTTTTGAATAAGGCCGACCTGGCCGATCCCAACGAGACTGGGGCTTGGCTTAACTTCTTCCGCAATCAGGGCATTGCCGCCAAACCGTTTATTTCCATAGGCGGCAAAAGCAAAGAGGCCCTTAACCTTATTGACGAGGCCGCCCGGGAGGCAGTGGAGCGCGCCGCGGCCCGGGGCATGCGCAAAACTGTCCGGGCCATGGTGGTGGGCGTGCCCAATGTGGGCAAAAGCACCCTCATCAACTGCCTGTGCGGCGGGGCCATCACTCAGGTGGGGGACAGGCCCGGGGTGACAAGGGCCAACCGCTGGGTGAAGGTATCTCCCTACCTCGAGC
>JAEWAH010000145.1 GCA_023391725.1 Bacillota bacterium
TCTGGGTCCCCTATGTGCGCCCGGGGGAAAAGACCAGCCATGAGATGGCGGATAACTTCATCACCTTCTACAACGACGACCGGGTGATCTTTGCCGACCGCACCGGGGATATCTACTCCTACGGGAACGTGCCCGTGAAGGAAAAGGAGCCTTTCGTTTCCCTCATCTATCCCGCAACCAACAAGCTTTTGGCGAAAGAGAACTTCATCTTTCAGGCGGATGTGAAGCCCTACGGGAAGACCATTGAAGAAATCCGCTACACGGTACTTAAAACGGATGTGAATGTGGTTTTGACCCTTGGGGAGAGCGGGTACTACGAGGTAGAAGTCAATATTTCCGCGCTCAAGAACTCTTTCTACGATACGCAGTTCGTCTGCCGCTTTTCAGACGGGACCAAATTTGTATCCAAAGGCAGCCTTACGGTCAAGAAATAAGGTGTGTTTGTTAGGCAAGTAACTTTACAATCTTCCCAAGGAATGGTATGCTACACAGCAGCACATACGCGGGAGGGCATTTACTTGGACAAAAAGGTGACCATGCGCCAAATTGGCAAGGCCATGGGGGTCAGTACCGTCACGGTCTCCAAGGCGCTGGGCGGCAAGGATGGCGTCAGCGATCACGTGCGGGCGCAGATCGTAGAGAAGGCCAGGGAAATGGGCTATGAATATCCCGTGTCCGGCAAGGCATTCCGGGAGGGCAAGACCTTCGACGTGGGCATTCTGGTAGCCGACCGGTTTTTTAGCGATAGTTCCTTTTACGCCGCGCTGTACAAGCGCCTGGTGCAGCATCTGGCGGAGTTCAACTGCTATGGCATATTGGAGATCCTCTACGCTCCGGAAGAAAAAGAGCTGAAGCTTCCTGCGGTGATGCGCGGCGGCAAAGCAGACGCCATCATTGTGATGGGCCAGGTGAGCCCGGAGTACATGCAGGCGCTGCTTGATACCCGGCTCCCATGCGTGTTCCTGGATTTTTACACGGAACACGCCGAAGTCACCTCCGTTGTCAGCGATAGCGTGTACGGGACGTATCTGCTCACCAATCATCTGGTGCAGATGGGCCACCGTCAGATCGGCTTTATAGGGGATGTCCATGCTACCAGCAGCATCCTGGACAGGTACCTGGGGTACTACAAATCCCTGATACAGCACGGCATCCCTTTGCGGGAGGAATGGGTGCTCCCGGACCGGGCCGAGAACGGACTGCTAAAAGAAGTGGCCCTTCCCGAAAAAATGCCCACGGCCTTCGTGTGCAACTGCGACGAGATGGCCCACATGCTCATCGGCCAGCTTAACCGCGCTGGGTATCGGGTGCCGGAGGATGTATCCATCGTGGGCTTTGATGATTTTCTGTTCGCCAGGCTTTGCACCCCTCCCTTGACCACCTTCCAGGTGGATCAGGACGGCATGGCCAAGGCGGCGGTAAAGGCGCTGAACAAAAAGCTGCACGGCCAGCCGGGCCACAATGGCCGGATCGTCATCTGCGGCCATGCCGTCTACCGGGATTCGGTGCTTGATCTGAGGGAGGCGGGGAAGGTCTTGCCGGAGGCGTAAGGTCAGAGGAATCGATACCTTGGTTTCCTCCGGCTTTCGCAGCTGTCTTCCTCTTGGGTAAACGTCGAATCAATCGTGTGGCGTCATTGCGAGCCATGCGAAGCAATCCATAGCCCCTTTCCACAATCCTCAGTCTCGCTTTGCTCGACGGCTCTCGTAGGAATCCCCCCACCACTAACCAATCCTCAGTCAGCTGCGGCTGACAACCCCGGCTGTCTCAATCGTCGCGCTACTGCACTACGCTGGTATCGCTCGTTTCGCCAGCTTCCTCCGCTTCGCTTTATCCGCCACAGGCGGCGCTCAGCTCCGGAACCTTTCAAAAGGAGCCTTTGGGAGCCCCTTCGCCTTGCCTTCCCCTTTAGGCCCTTCGCACCGTCCGTCGCTACGCCAGGCCGGTGTTCCGCAGTTACGCTGCGCTCCACGGCGTAAGGCTCACTGCGCTCGCCCTCCGGGAAGGTGCCGACGAAGGAGGCGGATGAGGAGGGAAGGTACCGCGCAGAGGGGAAAAAGTGCCTTGCTGTTTTCCGAGTTCTTCCTTTAAGCACAAGTCCTAATAAAGGAGCGCTGCATATGTCAAAGGTCAAAATCTTATCCGGTGGAAGCCTGCCCAATATCCCCTGGCAGGATCGGGGAAACGATCCCCACGACGCTCCTGTGTGGCGCTATCAGCAAAACCCGGTCATGAATCGGAACCCCGCCCCCGGCGTGGCCCGGATCTTCAACAGCGCCGTGGCGCCCTTTGAGGGCGGATATGTGGCGGTGCTTCGGGGCGAGCAGGTGGACGGTGTGCCCCACATCTACATGGGCAAAAGCCCCGACGGCATCCATTGGGAAGTAAACCCCAACAAGATCCCCTTTGTGGATGAAAAGGGCGAGGCTTTCATGCCCCGCTATGCCTATGACCCCAGGCTCATCAAGGTGGAGGATACGTATTATATCCTCTGGTGCACGGACTTTTTCGGCGCATCCATCGGCATGGCCAGAACGAATGATTTTAAGCACTTCGTGCGCATGGAAAACCCATTCATTCCCTACAACCGCAATGCCGTGCTCTTTCCCAGAAAGATTGGCGGGATGTTTAAACTTCTTTCCCGCCCCTCTGACAGCGGCCATACGCCCTTTGGGGATATCTTTATTTCCGAAAGCCCCGACATGGTCTATTGGGGCCGGCACCGGCATGTGATGGGCCGGGGCAGCGCCTGGTGGGAAAGCCTTAAAATAGGCGGTGGCGCCGCGCCCATCGAAACAAGCGAAGGCTGGCTGCTGTTTTACCACGGCGTAGCCGGCACCTGCAACGGGTATGTGTACTCCATCGGCGGAGCGATCCTGGATATAAACGAGCCCAGCCGCGTGCTGTACCGCTGCCGGAATTACCTGATGACGCCTGAGGAACCGTATGAAGTCAGCGGCTTCGTGCCCAATGTGGTCTTCCCCTGCGCCACGCTCCAAGATAAAGATACCGGGCGCATCGCCATCTACTACGGCGCGGCGGATACGTACGTAGGCCTTGCCTTTACGCAAGTGGAGGATGTGGTGGCCTACATCAAGGAGCACAGCGTATTGACCCCGGAGGATACCGAGCTGGGCGTGAGGTAACGCGCCTGCGGCCGTTCTTGCCGGATAGAATGGATATACCTTAAGCGAATAGACAAAGTGTGAGGCCTGTCATTTGTTTTTCATTGATGGGCTTTGCCTTCAAACAATGATTTTCAATTATCCGAAGGTTTTTGCGACTTTTTGAAAAAATGTTTGGAAATTGTAAAAAAGAACCGTTGACAGCCGAACAAACCCCGTGCTATAATTGGGCAATTTGTGGACAGGCGTCCGCAAAGACAGCGCAAATAGAAGGGGGAATGGACGTGCCAAAGGATCTGTTGACCCTGACCTCGATCCCCATTGAAGAAATTCAAGACATCCTCAAGGAAGCGCAAGCATTCCGTGACAAAGCGATTTTTCCCAATTTATCCGGGAAGATCGCAAGCAATCTCTTTTTTGAACCATCGACCCGCACCCAATACAGCTTCTGTGTAGCACAGGAAAAGTTGGGGATGCGGGTCATTTCTTTTCACCCGGAAAGTTCCTCGCTCAATAAAAACGAGAGCTTTTACGACACGGTGAAGACCATCGACAGCTTCGGGGTGGATGTTTTGGTGATCCGCCATTCGGAGAATGAATATTACAATCAGCTTGTGGGCCATGTAAGGGCCCCTATTTTAAATGGCGGGGACGGTACGGGGAACCACCCCACCCAGTCACTGCTGGACTTACTCACCATCAAGCAGGAGTTCGGCTCCTTTGACGGGTTGAAGGTGGCCATCGTGGGGGATGTGAAGCATTCCCGCGTGGCCCATACCAATTACGAGGTGATGCGCAGGCTTGGCATGGAAGTGGTGGTGGCCGGGCCGGAGGAGTTTTTGAGCCCCGAGCTTGAGACGGAGGACTTCGACCACGCGGTGGCCACAAGCGACGTGGTGATGATGCTGCGCATCCAGTACGAGCGGCACCACATGCGCGACCACTTCACCCAGGAGGAGTACCACGACAAGTACGGCCTCACCGCAAAGCGCGTGGCCTCCATGAAGCAGCGGGC
>JAEWAH010000245.1 GCA_023391725.1 Bacillota bacterium
TCCGCATTCTGGGCTGCAACGGACCGTATCCCGCCGCGGGAGGAGCTTGCTCCGGTTATCTGCTTACCTCCGGAAAGGATAAGGTACTTTTGGACTGCGGCCCCGGCGTGCTATCCCTGCTGATGACAAAGTGCGATCCGGCCAGGCTCACGGCGTTATTGCTTTCCCATGGCCACGCTGACCATTGCTCGGATATGCTGGCCTTGCGATATTATCTGGATATCCAAAAACAGCAGGGTTGCGCGGCTGCCCTTGATGTTTATGCCCCGAAGGATGATTCTTCTCCTGTGCTTTCCTCCCTCGCCCAGGCGGACGTATTCCGCTTTCATTGGATTAAACCGGGGGATCTATTGCAGATCGGCGGCCTGCATGTCGCCTGCGGCCCAGCCCGCCATCCGGCGCCCGCCGTGGGCTTTAAGGTGGGCAACTTCGGCTATACCGGCGACACCAACACTTTTGAGGGGCTAAAGACCTTTTATCAGGGCGTTTCGCTTCTGCTAGCGGACGGGTGCTTTTTAAGGTCCCAGGCCAAGGAAAGCGCCCCGCACATGGCGGCCTTTCAGGCTGCGGAGCTGGCACGGGAGATCGGGGCGGAGCGGCTGGTCATCACCCACCTAAGGCCCGACGTGGATGAGAACACCCTGCTAAGCGAGGCCATGGGCATATTCCCACATACGGTATTGGCCAAGACGGATCTGCTGCTCAAGCTTGACGCCGGGAAGTGACACGGCCCATGAGCGCCTCCCCTCTCCCCCCGCTCAAAACGCGTTTTCTGCCTTTTTATGCAGGGCGGCCTTTGGTATGCTGTGCCCTGTGCTACGGCGTGGGTGTTTTGCTGGGCGCGGCCCGGCCTTTTCACTGGCTATGGGTGGCAGGGCTTGGGGTAGCTTGCCTTTTTGCGATCTTATACTATTTGCTGGGCCGCAAGATATCACTTGGGGTATTCCCAGCCTTCTTTTTTCTGGGCCTTGTGCTGGCCTCGCTCAGTGCCTATCCTATTCGCTTGCCAGAGGGAAACTATGCCTTCACCGGCACGGTGGACGGCGAGGTCCGCTATCAAGACGGGCGGACGGCTTGCACCTTAAAGGATGTCACCGCAGATGGCAAAAGCATTTCAGGCAAAGCCTACTGGACGTTTTATGACCGGGAAGGGCAATCACCTCCGGCCCTTTACAACGGCGACAACGTCTCCTTCTCGGGAGAACTGTACCATCCCCAGGGGCAACAGAACCCCTATGGCTTTGACTTTGACCTGTATTTGAAGCAGCGTGGTATCCGCGTGGGCCTGTACGGGCAGAAAGGCCTGTCCGTTTCCCCAGCACGAACGATATGGGACGGGAATCTGGCCTTCCGGCTGCGTACCACCTTATCCCAAGCGCTGTATGGGACCATGGGTCAAAAGGCGCCCCTGGCCGTGGTGATGCTGCTTGGCTCCTCGGACCCGCTTCCGGAAGAAGCGCTGGAGGATTTTCGGGTGACGGGCACGGCCCATGTGCTATCCATCTCCGGGCTGCATGTGGCATACCTTGCCGCCATGCTCATCTGGCTACTGAAAAGGCTTCGCCTCGGGCCAAAACCCAGGCTTTTGATCTTGGCGGTTTTCTTGGGGGCATACTCCTGGCTGGTGGGCATGAGCCCTCCGGTTATCCGCTCCGCGCTGATGTGCCTGTTGTTCATGGGCGCGAAGCCATTGGGCAAACCTCATGACTCGCTGACAACCATCGCTGCATCGTTCCTTATGCTGCTGGTATTCCGGCCCCTGGATCTTTTATCCCCAAGTTTTCAGCTTTCCTTTGGGGCGGTAACAGGTATGCTGCTCCTTGGCGATTCAATGATGAAAAAGCTGGACGGCCTGCTCCCCCTTAAGAAAAGGCGTAAGGGAGGCTATCTGAGGCGACTGTCTGGCAAGGCTCTGCAATCTGTCAAATCCATGCTGGCCCTGGGCATCAGCGCCCAGCTGGGGATCGCGTTGCCCCTGGCGGCCTGGTATCAGCAGTTTTCACTGCTGGGGATCTTCGTGAACCTGCTGGTGATTCCTTATACGGGGATGCTCATGATAGTCTATATCGCGGCGCTGATCCTAAGCCCGTTGGGTGTAGTGGGGCTGTGGGCGGGAAAGGCTGCGGCGGTTTTGTCAGATGTGCTGCTTGGAATGGTCCACTTTGGCGCAGAATTCCCGGGCATGTCCCTTTCGATCCCCTCCCCCGGTTGGCCAATCATCGTTGGTGGGGCCGCCTTTTTGATCCTACTCTCCCCCTATGTGATTTGGCGGGGCAGGAAACGGGCGCTTGCGCTGGCGTTTTCCACAGTTTTTGCCCTGGGCGGGACAATAGTCCTTGCAAACCATGACGTGCGGTACATCCAGTTCAGCGCTGGGAATGCCGACGCAGCAATCCTGGAGGACGGCGGGTATACGATGGTCATTGATACCGGCGAAACGGGCTCCGAGATCGCGGCCTACCTTCGGGCCAAGGGCCGGGGGATCGACGTGCTGGTGTTGACCCACCTGCATACGGACCACGCGGGCGGGGTGAAAAAGCTGCTGGAGGAGGACATCTCCATCCGCAAGGCATATATCCCGGAGGGTGCGGAAAATGCGCTTGCGGACGCGGAAGGGCTCAGACAATTGGCCCTTTTGCGTGCAGCGGGCATACCGGTGGAGGCTCTTTGCGCCGGGGACAAGCTGCGAACGCCCCGTTGCTCTCTCACGGCGCTCTGGCCGCAGGAAGGAGCGGTTCGCCCGGGGCAGGGTGCCAACGAGTCCTCCCTGGCGGGATTTTTGCAAATGGAAGGCATGAGCCTTTTGCATATGGGCGACGTGAGCGGCGCGTACGAAAAATACGCCGCACCCAAAGCGGACATATTGAAAGTGGCGCACCATGGAAGCGCGAGCAGTACAGGCGATGATTTTCTTAAAGCGGCCGCGCCTCAGATGGTGGTCATCAGCTGCGGCGGCACGGGCGGCCTGCCCTCCGCCCAAACGCTTGCAAGGATTAAAGAGGATCAAATTCCTCTTTACCGCACAGACGAATCAGGGGCCATCAGCTTTACTATCCGGGGCGATCAATGGGAAGCCGTCCCTTTTCGAAAGGAAATAAAGCCATGAACCACACGGAATTTTTCAAGATCATAAAATCCGGTGAGATCGGCTCCCTGTACCTGATGGAGGGAGTTGAAGAATATATCAAGCAGTCCGCCCTGGAGCAGCTGCGCAAGGCGCTTTTGCCCGCGGGTATGGAAGCGCTGAATGAAACGGTGCTGGAAAACCCCAGCCTCCCACAGCTTAAATCGGCCTCGGAGACGCTGCCTTTCATGGCAGATCAGCGGCTGGTGATCGTCCGTGAATGTGCCCTTTTAAAGCCCAGCAGAAAGGGCGGCGAAGAGGGCGAGGAAGCGTTGGAGGAGGACGATCAAACCAAAGCTTTTTGTGATTATGTGGCCGATATTCCCTCCACCACCTGCCTGGTTTTTTACGAAAAGGGTAAGGCCGACGGTCGCAGGAAGCTGTATAGCGCCATTAAGAAACACGGCGCGGTGGCCGTGTTCGATACGCTGGACGACGCGGAACTAAACCGCTGGATCATACAGACTTTGCGGTCCCTGGGCAAGGAGATCTCCCCCGCCGCGGCCTCCCGGCTTTCCTTCACAGTTGGCCGTGACGCGGCGCTTTTGCGAGGTGAAATGGAAAAGTTGGCTGCCCATACGGGAGAGCGGGCCCAAGTCACACAGGAGGACATTCAGGCCGTATCCGTCAAATCATTGGAGGCCTCGGTGTTCGAGATGGTGGATGATCTGGTGGAAGGGAAAACGGCGCAAGCCTTCACGCTGTTTGAAAACATGCTGCGCACCGGCGGGAGCAGGTTTGGCATCCTGGCCATGATCATGCGCCAGTACAGGATCCTGTTTCATTTTAAGCTTTTGAAACAAAGCCACACACCACTGCCCGAAATCCGCAGCCGCCTGGCGATCCCGCCCTTTGCGGTGGATCGGGCGGCCAAACAGGCTGCAGCCTATACAGTTCCTCAATTGAAGGCAGCCGTCCGGCTATGCTTGGATACTGAGTATTCCGTGAAGTCCGGCCGCATGGCGGAAGAGGGATCCGTCGAGCGAGCCATGCTGATGATATCACGGCTAAAAGGCGGAGATGAGCAGGTAGATATGGAGTGGTTTGCACGGCTTAAGTAAGTGCGCAAAGAAGGGATTACCTCATCCGCCTCCTTCGTCGGCACCTTCCCCTAAAGGGGAAGGCAAGGCGAGGAAGACTTTTGGTTCGCCGCTACAAGGAGAGAGCTTTTGATTCACATTTCATGAGTGCGCTATCGTATTCGCCATATGATCGGTCATTATCCGAACAGTCTACCTATTTCCTATCCCTCCACGCGGCATAGATCAAATACAGCCCCAGCACCGCCGCCAAAGAGAAGCCGAAGAAGGCAGGCCAGGGCAGCCCCAGCCACAAGGGCAGGCTCGGGACCTGGCATATCAGCGCGGAGGAGATGAGCAGCGCGCCGCACAAAAAGCACAGGATGAGCCGGTTCACCATCCGGCCTACGGCCTTAAAAGGCTTTTCGGAGCCGGTGAGTTCCAGATTGATCTTCACTTGGCCCTTTAAAGCGGTCTGCAAAAATTCCGAGAATTGATAGGGCAGTTCCAGCGCCTTGCTCCCAGAACGGTAAAGGGTGCGCGCGCCGCTTAACAGCTCCTTTTCCCAGTCGATATCTTTCAAAAGCCGGTCCTTCATTCCCCCGGCCAGGATGGAGATGAAGTCCACCTCCGGGGCCAAATGGCTCACCACGCCCTGCAC
>JAEWAH010000318.1 GCA_023391725.1 Bacillota bacterium
ACATTGTATGGGCGCGTTTTTAGATTCCCCCAATCAGTCAGGAGGTGTTTCAAGTGGCAAACGCCGTGCGCACCAAGCTTGTGCTGGCCTGCACCGAATGCAAGCAGCGCAATTACAACTCCATGAAGAACAAGAAGAATACGCCCGACCGGGTTGAGCTGAGCAAATACTGCCGTTTTTGCAAGAAGCACACCACCCACCGGGAAACCAAGTGACCCAACCGATGCTGAGGATGTGAAAATCATGGCAGACGAGAAGACCGCCAAAAAAGGCAAGGGTTCCTTCTTTGCCCGGCTCCTGCACTTTTTCAAGGTGCTGCCCGAGCGCGTGGCCACGCCGTTTCGCAACATGTGGCACGAGGTACGCAAGGTCACCTGGCCTACCCGCAAGGATCTTGTGAACTATACCGTTATCGTGCTTGTGTTCATCCTGGCCATGAGCATAATCATCGGCGTGCTGGACCTGGGCGCCACGTCCCTCGTGAGGCTGCTTACTACAAGCGCGGCGGGCTGATAAGCGCTTGCGCCCAGAAACTTTAGGAGTGCCGTATGACCGAAAAGAAGAAAGAGCCCTGCTGGTATGTTGTTCATACCTATTCAGGGTATGAGAACAAAGTCAAAGACAACCTGGAAAAGGCCGTTGAAAACAACGGCATGCAGGACCTGATCATGGAAGCCAGGGTCCCTGTAGAGGATGTCGTTGAGATCAAAAATGGCAAACGGGTGAAATCCCAGCGCAAGATCTATCCCGGCTATGTGCTGGTGAAGATGATCGAGACCAGCGAAAGCTGGTATCTTGTGCGCAATACCCGCGGCGTCACCGGCTTTGTGGGCCCGGACAGCAAGCCCATCCCCCTCACGGAGGAGGAAGTTGAGAAGATGCTCAACTGCGAACAGCAGTCGGTGGAGTTTGGCATTGCCATTGGCGAGGAAGTTCGCATTCTTTCCGGTCCGCTGGAAAACTTCACCGGCACGGTCCTGGATGTGGACACCATCAGGCAAAAGCTCAATGTCAAGGTAAAAATGTTCCTTGGCCGCGAGATGCCTGTGGAAGTCGCATTGGACCAGGTGGAGAAGGTTTGACTTTTGCGCCCTATGGCGCTTAAGCTGCGGCGAAAGCCGCGATGCGCCGCATGACGCGGCGCGTGGGAGGAACGCAATGCGTTCCGCATGACCACATTTTGTAGGAGGTGCCATTCCTATGGCAAAGAAAGTTACAGCCATGATCAAACTGCAGGTGAACGCGGCCAAGGCCACGCCTGCACCGCCTATCGGCCCCGCGCTGGGTCAGCACGGCGTGAACATCCCGGGCTTCTGCAAAGAGTTCAACGAGCGCACGGCCAAGCAGGCGGGTCTTGTGATCCCTGTGGTCATCACCGTCTACTCCGACCGTACCTTTACCTTCATCACCAAGACTCCGCCTGCCCCGGTGCTCATCAAAAAGGCGCTGGGTCTTGAGAGCGCCAGCGCCAAGCCCAACCGTGACAAGGTTGGCAAGCTGACGAAGGCTCAGGTCCGTGAGATCGCCACCACCAAAATGCCCGATTTGAATGCCGCCAGCATCGAAGCCGCCATGAGCATGGTGGCCGGGACCGCCCGCAGCATGGGGATCACGGTGGAAGAGTAACCTTTGGGGATGCTTAAAAATGTGGGAGGACGAAGTGCCGCTAATACCACATGGGAGGATAGCAATTCATGAAACATGGTAAGAAATACGAAGACAGCAAAAAGCTGATTGATCCTTTGAAGGCGTATGATCCCACCGAGGCCGTAGATCTCATCTTGAAGACCAGCAAGGCCAAGTTTGATGAGACTGTGGAAATTTCCGTCCGCCTGGGCGTCGATCCCCGCCATGCAGACCAACAGGTCCGCGGCGCGGTCGTCCTGCCTCACGGCACTGGCCGCGTGATTCGCGTGCTGGTGTTCGCCAAGGGCGATAAGGCCAAGGAAGCGGAAGCCGCCGGAGCCGATTTCGTGGGCGCCGAGGACATGGTCGCCAAGATCCAGAGTGAGAACTGGTTCGGATTTGACGTTTGCGTCGCCACCCCCGATATGATGGGCGTGGTTGGCCGTATCGGCCGCGTGCTGGGCCCCAAAGGCCTCATGCCCAACCCCAAGTCCGGGACCGTCACCATGGATGTGGCCAAGGCCATCTCCGAGATCAAAGCCGGTAAGGTGGAGTACAGGGTGGACAAAACCTCCATCGTGCACTGCCCCATCGGCAAGTCTTCCTTCGGCATTGAAAAGCTGACGGAGAACCTCGCCACCTTGATGGAAGCCATCAACAAGGCGAAGCCCTCCGCCGCCAAGGGTACCTACCTGCGCTCTGTATATCTGAGCAGCACCATGGGCCCCGCCGTAAAGGTCAACGCGCAGAAATTCTAAACCAGGATCGTATAAAGAGCCGGCCAGGCGGATGCGCTTGGCCGGTTTTTGCATCGTCCGAATTCTCCTTTGACATATTTTCCCGCTATATGTAGGTTATGGCTTGAGAAATGACACTTTATGTGGTATACTGAGTTCAATCGATACGGACAGCGCACGGACGGGATGTGAGAAATAAGTGATGAAGATGCAGGAGTCAGGTGAGAATTACCTGGAGTCTATCCTTGTGCTGTCTCAGCAAAAGGGCATGGTCCGTTCCATCGACGTCGTCAACGCCATGAATTTCAGCAAGCCCAGCATCTCAAACGCCATGCGGCGGCTTCGGGAAAACGGCTATATCCGCATGGACCGCACCGGATGGATCACCCTTACGGAAAAGGGCCGCGAGGTGGCGGAAGCCGTATATGAACGGCATAGGCTGCTGACAGGGTATTTGATGGCCCTGGGAGTCAGCGAAAAGACGGCAGCGGAAGATGCCTGCAGGATCGAGCATGTGCTCAGCCAGGAGACTTTCGATTGCATCAAGAACCATGCGGAATCCCATGGGGGAGCCGCACCTCAAGAGCCCTGAAAGGGGAGGAATTGCCTTGGGTCTGGATATCGGCGTATTGGTGCTGATGGTGGCGGGCCTTCTGGCGGCCATTGCCTTGTACCTGAGCGACCTTCACAACGCGCGGCTTCGGGCCGTTCATATGGAGAAGATGCGCAACGGCGCCATGTATCAGGAGCTCACAGACATCCTGAGTCGCTGCCGCAGGCGCTATGTGGAGCAGGTGCGCATCCGCCGGGAATGCGTGGAATTCCTGATGATGCTGCCGGCCGGCCGGCGGGTGGTGTATTCTTTGGAGGCCCGGGGCTACCGGCCCCTTTCTGCCCAGCGCCAGCAGACCCTGTGC
>JAEWAH010000325.1 GCA_023391725.1 Bacillota bacterium
ATGAAAAGCCTCCCTTTAGCAAAGGAGGCTTTTTGGTTCCCTTCAGGGAGCAACCTATCTTTTTTCTTCCCCAGCATAGGGATTCCAAAGGGATATATCCCTTTGGCAGGGTCCAGGGGCAGAGCCCCTGGCAGGGGTTCTTAGGGACATCGTCCCCTAAGCGTTCCCCGCGTCCCCTAGCGTCGGCGCGGCCAGCAGTGCCTCGCCCACGCCATGCAGGGTAAGGGGCGGCCGATTCGCGGGCAGCATCACGGAATCGCCCTTTTTCAGTTCCATGGCGTCGTTTTCCCAGCAAAGCAGCAGGGAATCCATGGCGGTTAAGAAGGCGAAGCGTTTAGGATCAGGTTCGATGGATAGCTTCCCGGAAACGCGTAGCCTGTCCAATTCAAATACAGGATTGCGCAGAAGCGGCTGAAATCCCTCCCCCGGCACACGATGCACAGGGTCCAGATGGAAGGATAGGTCGGAAACGTCAATGGCCTGCCGGATGTGAAGCTCGCGCCTCTTCCCGCTGGCGTCCGCCCGGTCCCAATCGTAAAAGCGGTAGGTAACGTCGCTGGATTGCTGGATCTCGTACAAGCATACCCCGGCGCCGATAGCGTGGACACAGCCTGCGGGGATGAAGCACACGTCGCCTTCCTTGATCTTCACCCGGCGAAGGTACTTTTCGATGGCCGCACCTTGGGAGGCGGCCTTTTCCAATTCCTCGCGGGTGACGCCCGGCATGAGCCCGTACACCAGTTCCGCGCCTGGGTCGGCTTGCAGGATCACCCAGGCCTCGGTCTTGCCCAGCTTGCCGTTCTCGTGCAATCCGGCGTAGGCGTCGTTTGGATGCACCTGCACGCTCAATGTATCCTTGGCGTCTAGAAGTTTCAGCAAAAGGGGAAAAGGCCCATGGATGGCTGTCCCTTGCAGCTTTTCCCCATAGGCAGCCAACAGCTCGTCCAGCCCCTCGCCGTTTTCGGCGTGGCTCACCAGCCCCGGGATCACGCTGATCTCCATGCTTTCCCCGGTACGGTCATTGGGAATATCCTTCCCAAACAATTCTTTTAACTTATTGCCGCCCCAGGGCAATTCCGGGAAAGCGCGGTAAGCCGGGCGCATTTTCAGGGGTAAAAGCGGGCAATCGTCCGTCAAAGGCATCTCAAAGCATTGGAAGCGCGTTGGCCTAAAGTCAAAGCTCACCTGCCCCACGCGGCGCATGCCCAGCCCGCCATACAAAGCCAAGGCTCTTTCGTTTTTCAGGTACGTGTCCAGGCGCAGGCTGTCGCAGCCCATCTCCCGGGCCAAACGGATCACATGGGCCATGGCCTCCCGGCCCACGCCCCGGCGCTGGCGCGTTGGATCCACCACCAGCCGGTGCAGCACAGCGGGGCGCACCCCAAAATGCCAACACAGCGTTTTATATTGCGGGTCCTGCTCCTCGTTAATCACAAAGGCGGCCGCAAGCTCCCCTTCATCCTCCAATGCATAGATGACACCCTCGGCCACATCCTCCGTCAGCACCGCCTCGCTGGGATAGATCCCCCAGCGCCACTGGTCCAGCCCCTGTTCTTCCATGGCCCGGACGCCGCTTTCAAAAAGCCGGCACAGCGCCAGGAGATCCTGTTCGTCCGCCTTGCGGCAAAGAAAGCTCATGACACCGCCTCCGTATACATGTGATACAGCTGATAGTACACGCCCTTTTTCGCCATCAGTTCCGCGTGGGTGCCCTGCTCCTCCACGCCCTTGTCGGTGAGCACCCAGATCACCGTGGCGTTGCGGATGGTGGTCAACCGGTGCGCAATGGTAAAGGTAGTGCGGCCTTTGGCCAGCACTTCCAGGGATTTTTGTACGATGCGCTCGCTTTCGTTGTCCAAAGCGGAGGTCGCTTCATCCAAGATCAAGATGGGGGGATTTTTGAGGAATACCCGGGCGATGGACACGCGCTGCTTCTGCCCGCCGGAGAGCTTCACGCCCCGCTCGCCCACGAAGGTGTCGTACCCGTTGGGCAGTTGGAGAATGAATTCATGCGCCCCGGCCAGCTTCGCCGCCTGCTCGATCTCGTCCCTGGTAGCGTCCTGCTTGCCGTAGGCGATGTTCTCGTATACCGTGCCGGAGAACAGATACACTTCTTGCTGCACCATGCCGATGTTCTCCCGCAGGCTCTTTTGGGTAAGATCCCGGATGTCCTGCCCGTCCACAGTGATGCGGCCGGAAGTCACGTCATAAAACCTGGGGATCAGGTTGCACAGCGTGGATTTTCCGCTGCCGGAAGGCCCGACAAGCGCTACGTTCTCTCCGGCCTTGACCTGCAAGTTAAGGTCCGCCAGCACAGCCTGCCCGTCGTCGGCGTATTGGAAGCTCACGTTTTCAAACCCAATATCACCCCGGACGTTTTCAAGCTCTTTGGCGCCCGGCGCATCCTTGATCTCTAAAGGAGCGTCCATGATCTGGTAAAACCGCTCGATGCCCGTGACGCCCCGCTGGAATTGCTCGGCAAACTCCACGATGCGGCGGATGGAGGTCAAAAGTGTGGACACGTACAGCAAGTACGCCATGTAATCGCCCACGGTGATCTTGCCGCCTATGATAAGCAGCGCGCCAACCACCACCACCAGGATGTACATGAGCCCGTCAAATACCCTGGTCGTGGTGCTGAACCCCGCCATGGCCCGGTAGGAGAGGCGCTTGATCTTCAGGAAAAGCTGGTTGCCTTCCTGAAACTTTTCTTCCTCCACCGGCTCGTTGGCGAAGGATTTCACTACCCTAATGCCAAGCAGACTGTCTTCCACCTGGGCGTTGAGCTCGCCCACCTGATGCCGCGTCTGCATGAAGGCTTCCCGCATGCGCACGTTAAAGCGCCGGGCAAAAAACAGCATCAGCGGCAGCATCAAAAAGATCATCAGCGTAAGCCATATGTTCATCCCTGAAAGGATGATAAAGGAGGTGATGATCTTGATGGCCGCGATGAAGAATTCCTCGGGGCAGTGGTGGGCAAACTCCGTGACCTCAAACAGGTCGCTGGTAATGCGGGCCATGACCTGGCCCACCTTGGTGTTGCTGTAATAGGCAAAGGATAATTGCTGCAAATGAGCAAACAGGTCGCGGCGCATATCGGTTTCGATCCAGCTGCCCATAATGTGGCCCATGGAGGCCATGTAGTAAGCGGCCGCGGCGTCAATGACCCGCAAAACCACGTACATCCCGCCGAGCTTGAGCACGAAGGCCGCCGTAAGCCCCGCAAGGTCATCGATGGCCTGGTTGGTGATGGCGCGCACGATCAGCGGCAGCACCAGTTCGCACAGCGTTGTCAGTGCGGCGCAGGTAAGGTCGAAAGCCTGGGTGCGCCAGTATTTCTTAAAATAGGGGGCGAAGCGCCGGATCATGGTCCCGGTTTTCATGGGCTTTTTCTGTTGCAAAGGAAACGGCCCTTCCTTTCAAGTGACATGATGTCATAAAGGTATGATAAGCGGCGGCGAGGCGCCGGAGATATCAGGGCTGCGGCATGGTGAGCAGCGCCTGGCGGGTGATGACGGCAAAGGCTTCCTCGTCCATTACCGGCGCTGTAAAAACGTACATGGCGCTTTGGCCCCTCACATGCAGACGGATGGAGCCTTCCTTTTCCATGCGCACGGCGGACATGCCGGCGATGGGCGCGGTCATGTCGTTTTTCAGGGTATACCCCTCCCCCGGAAGCAGGGAGAAGGCGTCTACGGGATAGATGCTTTGCAGGGTCAGGGATTGCTCCTTATCAGTATGGTAGCTGAGCGTCACGATCCTGGCAAAGGCACCCTGATACGCCAAATCGTTCGTAAGCCCCCCGTCAAAGACGATCGTCTCGCTGGGCTGGATAGCCAGCACCGGCGCGGGGAAGTTTTGGACCAGTTGGCCAAGGTCGCTAAGAGAGCCAATCTGCCGGGGCTGATCCGGGGAGAGCGTGGCCTGGGGCACGGGTGTCCCATGGGCGGCCTGCTCCTCCGGCGGGGCTTCCGCCAGGATCACCGCGATATAAAACGCGCCCACGCACAGAAGAACGAGTAAAGTGAGCAGTACCCGTTCCAGAATCTTGCGGGGCAGGGATGCTTTTTGAGGCTTGTTTGACATGCGTATCTCCTGTCAGTCTTTCAAGAGGGCAAGGTCCGCGCCAAGCGCGGCGTCCAAATGCCCGGTCTCGCCCTCACATTCCAGGTCGAATCCCTCATAGAAGGCCCGGGCCAGGGTCTCCTGCTCCTCATCTGTAAGCAGCGGATCACCAAGCATGCTCCGAATCATCCCGGCGGCCGGGGCGGCCAGCAGCTTGGAAGGCTTCCCGGCGGGGGCGAACCCGAAAACGGGCCGCATATGCTTGCTGCTGCCCTTCAAAAACAGCCGGATGTATTCCTGGGAAAGGGCTGTCAGGTACTCCTGCAAAAACGATCGGGGATCGGGGGCTATGCTCATAGCGCGCCCTAATCGCTCCTCATGGAACAGCTCATCGACCATCTGCTCCCGCTGGATGGCGGTGTGCGCCTTGGGCTCCTCAAAGGCGTGCAGAAGGTAGCACTTGATCACCGAAAAATCCAGCTTGCGCCGGTCCCGCTCATGCCATCTTCCATGCAACAGCAGCGCCTTTTGCACATTCAGGTTGTCTGGATTGGCCTTTTCCGCCTCCAGCAAAAGGGCGTACCGCTTCTTGGGGTCGCCCTCCTCCTGGGACTTTTGCAAGAGCGCCCCGGCAGTGTCAACAGGATTGGTTAACGCGGCCTGGCCTGATGCGTGGGCGGAAGCGGCTTGGCTTAATGATGCAGCGTTGGAAGCAGCCTTCAATACGATGGCCTGGCCGTTTCGCTGAGGCTCCAGCCTTTTCATACAGTACGGGCAGCTGAAGGGGACCAGCTTGCGCTCCGGCTCCACATCAAGCCTGCCTCCGCATCCGGGGCAGATCAGCGGCATCATGTCATGACCCCCTCCTTTCAAGCACCTTCGCCTTTCAGTATACCACAAAATAAGGCGGGGAGGAATGCGGGGACGGGGGAACCGAGGAAAAAGGGACAAGCAGAGAGACCTCCTTGTGAAAAAGCCGGTCTCCTTTCACTTTTCCCGGAAAACTTTATCTAGGGATAAACAAAAAGGCCGCTTCACTTCCCCTCCAGAGGAGGGGTGGCGCGCAGCGCCGGGGTGGTTGATGTGCAGCCCAGTTAGCTGTAGGGCGTGACGACCTCGGCGTGCCGCGTTTCAACCACCCCGTCCGGCTTCGCCGTCCACCCCTCCTCTGGAGGGGAATGAAAAAACCTCCCTTTGAGGGAGGTGTCACCTGAAGGGTGACGGAAGGAGCAAAAAGATAAAACTGTCCACTCCCTTAACTTACAGAAAACCTCTTATGAGCCGGCCCTCTTTCTGTACATCACCTCATTCGCCCTTTGATACCCGCACGCCTCATAAAACCTTTGCGCATTCACATTTTTCCCGCCGGTAAAAAGCTGGAACGCTCTCACGCTATTCCGTTTGAATTCTTCCTCCATGGCTGCCATCAATTGCCCGCCCACACCCTGCCTGCGGTACTTTTCCTCTACAAACAGCTCTGTGATCTCCCCGTAGTAGGCGCTGTAGCACATAGACTTGAATATCTGCCCGCAGATGAACCCCGCCGCATTCTCGCTGTCCATTGCTATGAGTACGATCTCCTTCCCGTCACCCTCAAGGGAGGCCCGGATTCCTTCCTCCGTATGCGTCCCTTCGCCGTTAAAGCGTTCGTTCATCCGGTGCAAAAACGGCGCATCCTGCGGACGCGCCCTTAAAATAGCAATATCCAATGTACCGCTTCTCCTCATCACAAATTGGGGTTCACGATGTCATTATGGAAGGGGGACCTCACCGCACTGCGGCCAAGAAAATCCACCACATATTTGGAAGCATCATCAAACACCACCGCTTCCGTGAGGTTGATCTTCAGGATGCAGGTGCCCGGGTCCGCCTCGTTTACATGGCGGTCGTAGAAAATGAAAAATACCTCTTTAAGCCCCGGGGTCAATTCCCGGTTCCGCTCCTCCCTGGGGTTGCCTAGGTTTTCCCCGATACCCCGGGCCTGAAACAGGTCCTTGCAAAGCGCCACCCGGGGATCTTTAAAGATATCCTGCATTTTGCGGGAGGCGGTATGGGTGAGCACATACACCGCTTGATCCTTGTAATAGCCGTCCACAACGCGCACGCTTACACCGTTTTCGCCTGCGGTTGCCAGGGAGACCGTTACGTCATGGCCCAGCTGTTCCTCAAGCCTTTGGCAGGCCATTTCAAAATCGCTCATAACAAAAGGCCCCTTCCGTCCATGGTCTCAGCAGCGCATACTCAAGCATCCCGTTCCACAAATTCCACCATTTCCGTAAGGCTCCTGATCGCCCAGCGTCCGGGCTGCTTTCCCTCCCGG
>JAEWAH010000034.1 GCA_023391725.1 Bacillota bacterium
CTGGCAGCTATGATGTGTTCCGGGCCGCGTGCTTGCAGGCGGGATGCGGGCTCACGGAAGAGCTGGACGACTTTTATCATTTCACCAAAGCCTTTGCCATGCTTTCCGGCCGCAGGCCCCGGGGAAGCCGGGTGGCCGGGGTGGTGAACGCCGGGCTGGACGCCACCATGGGCGCGGATACATTGCGATATTTAAAGCCCGCGGAGTTTGGGGAAGCCACCGCCGCAAGGATCAAGGCGTTGAACACCCATGGCCTTGTGAATGTGGGTTCCGCCTTTTTGGACCTGACTCCCATGACGGATGACGTGGGTTACGCCGCCTACATCGAGGCCGTGCTTTCGGACCCGGGTGTGGATTGCCTGTTTGTGGCCATCGTCCCCCACGTGGAAAACCTGAAAACCATGGCGGACAATTATCTGGATGAGGATTCCGTGGGGCCGCTATTGGTCAAGGCCTCCCGGCACCACCAGAAGCCCATTGTGGTCTCGGTGAACGCGGGCAAGCATTTCCTGCCCTTTGTACAATACCTGGAGGAAAACGGCCTGCCCGTGTACGGAGACATCCGCTCCGCCATCCGCAGCCTGGACGCCTTCGCGGCCTACTGGGCCGAAAAAATGGAAAGATAAAGAGCGGGGCCGTATCATTACGATATGGCCCCGCTTTTTTAAAGCGCCCAGGTCAGCCCTTTGGAAAGGAACGATTTAATGGGCGAGCTGCAAGCCGGGCAGTAGAAAGCAGCTTCCGGAGGGGCCCAACCTAAATACGTGACTTCTTCGGCGTTATTTGCGGATCAGCGTAACGATCATTGTCGCCAATACCGTAACGCCCGTGGCCACGCCCAACCACATGTGGAAGTTGGCGGAGCTGTTCATATCGGTAACGGCGTTGCTGTTCCGGATCCAGAACCCGCAGATCAGCGTAAACGCCACCATCAGCGTGGATAAAATGGACAACACGACTTGCAGTGTTCTCATGGGATGACTTCCTTTCTTTTTATCACCATCGGCTTACTCGGCCAGCTCTGCCAGGGCAATGTGCATGACCGGATTGATCGCTCCAAGCCGTCCGCCATTGGACATGGTCAAAAAGCGATCGGCCATGACCTTGGCGTCCAGCATTTCTTTCAGGGAAAAACCAAACTTCTTTAGATATGCAGCACACTGGGCTACATCCAGACCAAACTTGATTTGCTCACTTTGAAGCTGCGTATCGATGAGGCCATGTTCAAGATCGATATGCTGAAAATCAAAACCAAGCAGGCTCCCGGGAGCTGCATTTTTGCGGATGGCTTCCAGCATATCGTCCACTGCCCGGGGGCTCAGATAGAAGGTCACGCCCTCCCACGCAAACAGCGTCCTGGCCGCGGGGTCATATCCCGCAACAGCAAGGCTTCCAAAAAGATCGTCTGTTTCAAAATCCACCGGCACAAATACCATGCTGCCAGGGAGTGACACTCCGCTTTCTTCAAGAATCCTGCGCTTCTCCTGTTGTGTGGCCGGCGCGTCCACCTCGTAAATGACAGTTCCGGGGCTTTTGTCCCGGAATCTTGCGGCGCGGCTGTCGTATCCCGCGCCCAGCAGCACGATCTGATCAAAGCCGCTGTCAAGGCAATTTACAAACAACTCGTCAAAAAACTTTGTACGCGCGGTCACATACTCGTACAAGCCTTCAGGGACGGCCTTTTTGATCATGCTCCGGATCTGGGGACTGTGAAGGGGCTGGCGTTTGTCCTCCGGCAGGAAAATCTCCGCCAGCGTATCGCTGCCCCTAACGGCCAGGTCTTCCTCGAAACACGCCAGGGCCCTAAGGGAAGCGATCAACATCGCGGTTTGGGAAGCGGCTCTTTCTTTACTCACAACACATTCTCCTCCATAGTAATCTTGCGCAGGCGGCTTATCAGCGGCCGACCGCTGTCGCCAGCAGGATATCCAGCGCTTCCTCCCGCTGCCTTTTGTCGTGCACATCCAAACCGGAATAGCGTTGGAATTCCTCCATTTTTAAAAGGATCACCTGCATCGCTGTGATCATCTGCAGGGCTATGAGCTTGATTTCAAGGTCGCTCTTGGCGCCTGCGAAATGCTCCTTCAAAAGCGGCGTGATATAGTAGCAAATGCTCATGTCGCCATGCACCATCTCATAGGAAAGCTGGATGCGGAAAATGGTGCTGTAGCGTAGAGCCAGCTCCCCCGTATGATAGAAGAACTGCCGCATCCGCTCAAAGGCGCTCCCCCCTCCTACGTCCGGCTTCAGCTCCCCCGCCAGCTGGGTCATCTGCCCGGCCACGGCCTCATACACCAACTCATCCTTGGAATGGAAGTGGTAGCTGACTGTGCCAATGCCTACCTGCGCCCGCTGGGCAATCTTGCGCACGGTGATATTCTCAGGGGGGCAGCCTTCTTGAAGCAGTTCCCGCACAGCCGCTATGATCTTTTCCTTTCCTTCGTTGTCCGACATCACATTACTCCTTTTGCTACTCTTTGTTCGTACGTGTCCCGTACATGTTCAGTATATGTCCGGCAAAGAACTTTGTCAATAGACTTTCCGAAATATTTTAAGAATGGGATCGCCCCTAAAGGGGCGGTCCCATTCTGATCATACTTCTGCAGGTTTTACGGCGGGATCATAGGCTTCATTCTTTCCCGAAGGAAACTCCCATCCTATTGCAACATCAAATCAATATCAGGTTCAGCTGCCACATGAACGCCATCAAAACCAGGCCGCCAACGGCCGAAAGAACGTAGAATACCCTTTGCGATGCTGTCCAGTACCGTTTAAGCAGCGATACGGCGGCAAGCGCCAAGCCGGACAGGGCGACTAGGATCATGAACGGCGAGAGAATGTGCAACGCCTGGATGGCAACCCTCACAGCAGCATAGGCATCCACGCTCAGCGCATAATCAGGGCCGGCCTGTGAGGCCGTGATCAGAAGGAATGCCGCGCTGCCAAAGCCAAGAAGCAGGACAAGTGCGCAAACATACTGCAATATTTGGGGCAGGAGGGCTTTCTTTACGGACGCGCCCGCATTATTCCGCTTAAAACGCCGTATAAGGGACAACAAAAGGCAAATCAGTGAAGAAACAAGGATCAGCGCCGCGCCTGAAGCCGCAGCGATCAGGCAGAAATAAAGCCCTATGGGAAGCTTGGTCAGCCCGATATTGCGAAAGCTGGGCTCACCCCGCAGGTCCAGCGCCTCGCCATCCTCCGTAAAGAACAACCCCGGCTCCGCTTCGGTGAGCCGGCCGCCATCCCAAAAGAGACGATCGCCATGTATGGCAAGGGTAGAGGGACCGGAAAAGAGCGGCGAGCCATAGCCTTTTACGCCATACTCGCCCACATACCGGCTCCAGCGCGCTATATCCGGCGCGGGCGTGTTTTGAAGGTTCCGCAGCCCGTTTTTTACATCTAGCGTCAGCTTCTGCGCACGGTATGCGGA
>JAEWAH010000083.1 GCA_023391725.1 Bacillota bacterium
TTTACTTAAGGGGAGGCAATCGAGAGTAGCCTTTGGCTTAGGCAAGCATCCTAGCCTACAATTTCGCCACCCGTAACAATATACACAAGCTCCATCCCGATGATCTCTTTCCCAACAATGGTAAGGCCCATCGGAAGGTTCTCCTCAAACTGCCGGCTATAGAATTGCTCCATATCTTTCTTCCGGCCAGACAGGCTTTTCACGGGAAATGTGACAACAATATGCCTAGCCTGAAGGCTTGCAATCACCTGATAGCCCAGCCCCTTTTTCTGCTGCTCCAGCACTGGGATCAGCTTGAACAGAAAAGCCACATCCGCTGCCTCAATGGGCGTCTCTTGCACCGCGTCCATAATCTGAATATCACAGGATACCTGCAGCCTTTGAAAAAACGCGCGGATCACTTCTACCGTATCATGATCGATATCCCCGGCCCGGTAGAGCACATCCCCGGGAAGGCCCATAAAGGGAAAGGCGCAGGGGTGAAAGCCGCAGCCGATATCCAGGACTGTCTTCGCATCCCGAATATAAGGCGCCAAAAAAGCATAAAACGCCTCCAGCGCCGGGATCCTCTCCCGGGTGGAGGGGTGCAGTTCCATTAGCTTGAGGCTCAACTCCCGGTTGGTGGTTTGCCCGTCTGCAAGCAGCTCCATTGCCTGGTCATGGCACCTATCGGGATAGAAAGCGCCGTGGATGATATGCAGCTGCGTCTTAATGGCCTTCAAGGAATCTTTTTTCTTTTTATATCGGGGCAGGAATTCCCTTATGATATGCAGCACCGTTTCATCGGACATGTGGGCGTACTTGGAAGAGGCCTTGATCTCCTTCAGAATTTCCTCCGCTTCACGCTCCATGGTCCGCTGCCCTCAGCTTTTCCATCAGCATCGTATAGAACCGCAGATTGTGCATGGTAGCCAGCCGGTAGCCCAGTGAATCCCCCACCTTATGCAAATGCCGCAAATAGGCCCTGGAATAGTTTTTGCAAAGATGGCAGTCGCAAACCTGGGACACGGGCCGTGTGTCCTTCATGTGCTTGTCGTCCAAAATGTAATGGTATTGATAGAACTTGGGGTTGGCAAGGTCGATATCTGCCTGGCTCTCTCCGTTGAACACATACAGCCGGTTATGCCGGGCTTCTCTTGTGGGGATCACGCAGTCAAACAGGTTATAGCCCATCTTCAGGCACTTGACAATCCCTTCCGGCTTGCCCACGCCCATGGCGTACTTGGGCGTTTCGTCCGGCATCAGATCCGCCGTGTACTGCAAAATATCCTCCACCAGGTTCCCATCCTTGTCCAGAGGCCAGCCGCCGAAACCATAGCCGTCAAAACCGATCTCTTTCAGCGCGTCCGCACACTTTTTGCGCAGCGCCTTATCGCCGCCGCCCTGGATGATGGCAAACAGCAGCGGCCTCTTTGCTTCGTCCACCTTCCTCGTTTTCAACTGCAGCAAATATTCCGCCTTGCACCTTTTCGCCCAATCGATGGTGATATCCACCGACGTCTCGTTCAGCTCCAGCGGATCGTCCGGACGGGTGCAGTAATCCAGGCACATCATGATATCGGACCCGTAGGTGAACTGGGCCTGGATGCACTTTTCCGGGGAGAGGATCACTTTCTTATCCGAATTTTCGGGATAGAAAACGATCTCATTCTTGCGAATCACGCCATATTTGGGGTTTTCCTGGATGAGGGAAAACACCTGGAACCCGCCCGAATCTGTGAGGATGGGCCTGTCCCAAGCGGTGAACGCATGAAGCCCGCCTACCGCCTTAAGAATAGAGACTCCCGGCGCGGAAAGCAGGTGATAGGCATTCATAACGATGCCAGGAACGCTGCACATTTTAAGATCGGCGGCGTCCACGCACCGCACCACGCCCTGCGTGCCATCCGGGAAGAAGGCGGGCAACTCAACATCCCCATGAGGCAAAATCAAACGCATGGGTTCACGCTTCCCCGTTTCCAATTATCCTTGATACCTCCCGGTATTGTTCCTCCATGGTGTCAAAGCAGGAGCGCAATCTGTCCTTGTTAAGGCCTTCCAAAACCGCTTCCGCCGCCTGAACAAACCCTGGCGGACAGAAATCAAAACGAGCCAAACGTTTTAACGCACCCTTTTCATTGAGCAGGATCTCCCCATTGGCCGCGAACAAGGCTTGAACAAGGCATATAATCCCCTTGAACAGGCTGCCCGAAGCATACACCACATCCTGCTTTGCGATGCTGGACCGCCCCGTCTGAAAGGAAAAGCCCGCTTCCCACAAAAACCAATTGGAAGCCGCGCTGCGATAGGCCTGAGAAGGCGTCTGCGCCAGTTCTTTCAGCTTGCCAAGTGCTCCCTGCGGGTCGCAAAGGGGGATGCAACTCTTAACCTCCCCCATATAGATAGCGTTCACAAAGCCAAAGGGATGGCCTGCCTGAAAATCCACGGTGAGCTTCCCCTGCTGGCAGTCATCAATCACTTGCGAAACGCGGCCGGTCTCCCGAAACAGGATATCCGTCTTGACGCCGTCCACCGTGAGCCAGGCGCCGCCGTTGATCCACTTGCCCCATTCTCCGGGCTTATTCAATAACCCGTCACGCTTTTGGTCATCCAGTTCCCGAAGGACTTCCTCCATCCGCCCGGTATCGAAGCTGCCGTTATAGTATACACCGAGATCAACGTCGGACATATCCTGTGCCGTACCCGTACAGTGGGAACCGCCCAGGGCCACCGCCTCGATGCCCGGAACCGCGATGAGCGCCTGTGCCGCCCTATCAGCTATCTTAGGTGCCATAGAATCCTCCCTGCGCGGCAGATATCAAACGTTAATCCAGCTGTTTCCCTTCAAAGTCCACCCGGCGCTTCACCTGGGTCATGACCGCCTCAAATGCCGCACAATCCAGGGACTGCGCGCCGTCGGACAACGCCGCCTTGGGATTGGGGTGCACCTCGATCATCAGCCCGTCGGCCCCCGCGGCAATAGCCGACCTGGCCAGGGGTTCCACCATCCAGGCGATGCCTGCGGCATGGCTGGGGTCGATGATCACCGGCAGGTGGCTGTAGCGCTTGAGCATCGGCACGGCGGAGATGTCCAGGTTGTTGCGAAGCATGGTTTCAAACGTGCGGATGCCCCGCTCGCAAAGGATGACGTTGGGGTTGCCCCCCGCCAGAATGTATTCCGCGCTCATCAAAAATTCTTCAATGGTCGCGGAAAGCCCTCTTTTCAGGAGCACCGGTTTTTGTGTGCGGCCAAGGGCTTTTAGCATCCTGAAGTTTTGCATGTTCCTGGCGCCCACCTGCAGGATGTCCACATCGGCGAAATCTTCAATCTGGTCCTCCCCCATGATCTCCGTCACGATGGGCAAGCCTGTGAGCTTTTTGGCCTCCAGCAAAAGCCGCAGCCCTTCATTCTCCAGCCCCTGGAAGGAATAAGGCGAAGTGCGTGGTTTGAACGCACCGCCCCGCAAGAAGCCCGCGCCGCTCTTTTTCACCGATTCTGCTACCAGTTCCAATTGCTCCCGGCTTTCCACGGAGCAGGGCCCGGCGATGACGGCAAAATGCCCTTCCCCAATGGTCCTGCCTCCCGCAGATACAAGCGTATCAAGCGGGTGGAAGCGGCGGTTGGCCGCCTTGTAGGGCTCGGTGACCCGGCGGACATCCTCCACCACCTCATTGGCCATCAAATGGCTTACATCCACCCGGGATACATCGCCGATCAGGCCAAGAATGGTAGTCTGGGTGCCTGCGCTGTAATGGATCTGGATGCCCAGGCTCTCGATGTCCCGCATCAGGTTCTGAACCTTTTCCTGCTGGGCATTGCGTTTTAAAATTATGATCATTTACCGTTCCTCCTTTGTTTTTAGGAAATAAAAAGCGGCCTGGAAACTTGTTCCGGGCCGCTGTGCGCTTGCGCTTTTTCCTTATAGGGAAGAAAGGACACAAGGGAAACAGCCCGTAACGCTAAAAACGTACGGGTAAGCCCCCAAATAAGACCTCTGTGCCCGCATAGATACCTTCCTCCCTTTTGCAGGCTAGTATACGCCCTGGAGTAAGATTTGTCAACGGAAAGCGCCAAAGCCAGTAATTTCTGGCGAAGGCCTCCGGACCCAACTGCGCAAAACTTTATCATGAAATACTTTAAAGCAACGTAAAAAATCATGTTGACAGGATATGTATCCGCATCTATAATAGAGGCCCTGTTTGTTTTCCGACCGAAAGGAGCATATATGGCCTACATATCCGTCAGCCATCTTGACAAGTCCTTTGTTGTGCGCCGCCGCCCAAAGGATGGTTCTTTGCGCCTTCTCCGCAGAGAAAAGACGATCATCCCTGCTCTCACGGATGTATCCTTCACCATCGACAGGGGGGAACTGGTGGGCTATATCGGGCCCAACGGCGCGGGAAAATCCACAACGGTCAAGATCTTGAGCGGCATCCTCACGCCCGACGGTGGCCAAGTGGATATCGGCGGCCTCACGCCCTGGCTTTCCCGCAAGGCCCACGTGCGCCGCATCGGCGTGGTGTTCGGCCAGCGCACCCAGCTTTGGTGGGACGTGCCCGTTTCGGATTCCTACGCCCTCTTAAAAGACATCTACCGCATCCCGGAAAAGGACTACAAAAGCCGCCTGGAGGAGCTGTGCAGCGCCCTGGAGCTGAATGGCATCTTATCCACACCCCTTCGGCAATTGAGCCTGGGCCAGCGCATGCGGGCAGAGCTGTGCGGCTCCCTGCTGCACCGCCCGGAACTGCTGTTCCTGGATGAGCCCACCATTGGGCTGGATGCGGTAAGCAAGCTGGCGCTGCGTTCCTTCCTTCTCCAGGAAAATCAAACCCACGGCACCACGATCCTGCTCACCACCCATGATATGACGGATATCGCGGCACTCTGCCGCCGGGTGATGGTGCTGGGCCGTGGCAGCCTGCTTTACGACGGCGATCTGCCTTCACTTTTGGGCCGGTATGATACCCAAGGTGCGCTGAAAGCAGCCTATGCCGACAACCGAACCCTGCCGGTACTGCCTGATGGGGTGACTATCACACAGGGGGAGGACGGAAGCTTCCTCCTTTCCTATGATAAAAGGGCGCTGCCCACGGACCAGCTGCTGGCCCTCCTACAGAAAGAAGGAGTTCTTAGCGAGCTTATGGTGCGGGAACAGAATCTGGACACCCTGATCGCGGCCATGTACCGGGAGATGGCGCTATGAGAGAGCGGCTGAGACCCTACTTTACCGCCTTCAAGCTCCGTGCGATGCTGGAAACGCAGTATCGGGGCGCGGCCATCGGCGGACTGGTGACGCAGCTCGCCTTCGGGCTGGGGCTAATCTTTTTGTACGATGCGCTGTACCGTTCCGGCGGCGATACCTCCGTGCCCTTTTCCCAGATAGTCACTTATGTCTGGCTGCAACAGTCGTTTTTCCGGGCGCTATTCACCAGCGACCCCGCCTTGAGCGAAGCCATTATGACCGGTGGAGTCGCCTACGAGCTCTGCCGCCCGGTGGATCTATACTTCAGCTGGTATCTCCGGGCCTTTGCACAGAAAATAGTTGGCAGTTTCATGCGCGCGGCGCCTATGTTTGCTTTCATCATGATTCTTCCGGCTTCTGTGCGCATTGCACCCCCTGCGGATTTTGGCTCATTCCTTTTATTTTTGCTGTCCCTGTTCTTTGGCTTTCTATGTACCAGCGCTATCGGCGGCATTCAAAACGCCGTGACCATGCGCACGCTGGACCCCCGTGGCATCACCAATGTCATACAGATGATCTTCTTTTTCCTGTCCGGGAACCTGCTTCCTCTGACGCTCTTCCCAAAAAGCTGGCAGGTCTTTATGCAATATCAGCCCTTTGCACAGGCGCTGGATATGCCTATCAGGCTGTACCTGGGCAGCGTTCCGCAGGGAGATATCCTGCCATCTCTGCTGATCCAATTGCTATGGCTGGTTCTCTTGACTGCCTTCGGCCGGTGGCTCTGGCAGCGGAATCTCCGCCGCGTAACCGTACAGGGAGGGTAATAATGGATACGCTGAAATACGGCATGCATGCTTCCCGGATGCTGATCAAGGGCCATCTGCAGTATCCTGGCTCCTTCTTCTGGCACACCTTTTCCATGATGGTTATGACCGGCGGCGATCTTACCGCCGTACTGCTCATATTCCAGCGCTTCTCCTCCCTGGGCAGATGGAGCGGCGGAGAAATATTGATGTTTTTCGGGATGATGCAGCTATGTTTCTACCTGGTAGAATTTCTGGGCAGGGGCATTTCCGCCTTCAGCGTCATGATACAGTCGGGTGGTTTTGATACGGTGCTGCTTCGCCCCAGGGGCACGCTTACGCAGGTGATCTTCAGCCAGATGGACCCCCGCCGCGTCGGCTCCATTTTGGTGGGTCTGGCCGCCATGGGAGTGTCATCCGGCATCGTCCACCTTCATTGGACATGGGATAAGGTCTTGTGCCTATTGATTTCCCTTCTGGGCAGCAGTGCGCTGCTGATGGGGTTGTTCCTGATTGAGGCGGTGCTGTGCTTCTTCTCAGTCAAAAGTATTGAAATGATCAACATCCTCACCTATGGCGGGCGCGCCGCCTGCCAGTACCCCATCGACATCTATCCTGGGCCTATGCGGGTTTTGTTTCTGTTCGTGGCGCCCTTTGCCCTGACCACCCACATACCCGTTGCGTACCTACTGGGAAAGCCGCTGATAGGCGAAGCGCCGTGGGTCGCCTTCGTATCGCCCCTGGCAGGATTTGTGGTATTTGGGATCATGCTGCTGGTGTGGCGTATGGGTGTACGCAAATACAGGTCAACAGGAAGTTGAATAACAGATTTAGCCCTTTCCATGTATAGAGAAGATTTCGCGCCCGCGGGCGCGACCAGGGCTCCGAAGCCGAAGCGCCGCCTGTGGCGGATGAAGCGAGGCGAAGGAGACTGGCGAAACGAGCAATGCGAACGGAGCGAGCAGTGCGACGATTGAGCCAGCGGACGATCGCCCTGGACCTTCGGAGGCTTATCTGTATTTCCTTCTTACTCAAATTATGATATGCTTTATGCATCCTATCCTCTGGAGGGCCTATGCCAGCCGCCACCATCACCGCCATTGTGCTGCGCTGTGTCAACTACCGTGACAACGACCGGATGCTCACCCTACTCAGCCCGCAGATGGGCCGGGTGGAGGTCCTGTCCCGGGGCTGCCGCAAGCCTAAATCCCCCCTGCTCAGCTCCAGCGATTTATTTTGCACCGGAGAATATGTGCTCTTCACCCAGGGAGATCGCAGCCTCCTCACCGGCTGCACATTAAAAGACAGCTTCTATCCCCTGCGTCTGGACCTTCCGCGCCTGTCCTGCGGGGTATATATGCTGAACCTGTGCGAGGCCGCGGCCCAGCCGGGCGAGGAAAGCCCGGAGCTGTTCCTGTTGCTTTTCAAAGCACTTCACCGCCTAAGCTACGGCTCCGAGGAGCGCCGGGGGCTCATCGGCGGCTTTCTGCTCCACTACGCCACGTTGCTGGGCTATAAGCCACGGCTCAATCATTGCGACCATTGCGGGAAAAAGCTTACGGACGAGGAACCCCTCTCCTTCGATTGCGAAGCCGGGGGACTTGTATGCAAAACCTGCGCAACAAAAAACAGCCTTCCCATTACGGGCAGGCAGGTTAAATGGTTGCGTACTGTCATAAAGGAAGGCGCGGAAGCCTCCGGACAATTCCCCGGCGAGGATGCCCCCTTTGAAAGTTTGCGGTGCTTTGTGGAGACACGGCTGGAAAAACCCATCAAAAGCGGCGTGATGCTGGATATTTCTTAATGTATTCTAGCCACGCATGTAGTAGGGCGCACGGTTCAGCGCATCCTTGTAGGCAGTCCTCATGGTGAACACATATTCAACAGTCGTTTCCCCATTGGGAAGGGGCTGTTTTTCTTTGCGCAGCATATAGCGCGCCCTATCCTCCAGAAGGGACAGGTCTTCCTTAATCAAAGCGCACAGGGTCTGCTGGCGCTGG
>JAEWAH010000167.1 GCA_023391725.1 Bacillota bacterium
TGGCGAGGGACATCATCACTACCATGAAGGCCACCACAAAACCCAATATAATGGGCAAGGACGAAGTGCTCACATCCTCTGTTCGCGAGGCCAGGGAGCCTACCGCGCCAAACATGAAGGCGTACAGGAAGTAGCCCAGCACGAAGAACAATAGCGCGAAGCCCACGATGTGAAGGGGCATGTTGAATATGGAGGCGATAATGGCATTCCCCGCCCAGCTGACGGCATTGATGTGATAAAACAAGACGGCCGAGCCGAAGATGGCCACCATTTGCATGAGCCCCGCCAGCCCGGAACCTACAATTTTGCCGAAGAGCAGGCTGTTGGGCCGGGCCGAGGTGATGAGCAGCTCCATCATCCGGGAGCTTTTTTCTGTAGCTACGGAGGTGGCGATCAGTTGGCCGTAGATCATAATGGCCATGTACAGCGCAAAGATCAACGCATAGGTATAGAAGAAGTTCTCCATCTGGCTGACGCCTAGGTTCTCCACCGACACGGTCACAGGAGGCATAAGGACCCGGGAAATATCCTGGGAAGGTACGCCCAGCTCTTTCAGGCTCTGCATGCGGTAGGCCGCCTGGAGCGCGCCCTGGAGCACAACGCCGGGCTCGTCATACATGCCCACATTGGGCACGATGTACACCGCCTCCTGGGCGCTTTTTAGGAGGATGGCCCCGGCGAAGCGCCCCTGCGCCACGTCGTCGCGCAGCGCTTGCTCGTCCTTTTCAACGACCGCCAGCTGGTATTGGGGAAGCGATGCGGAAAACAGGTCCAGGGCCTCCTGCGTCAGCGCGCCATCCTCATTGAGCAGCGCCAGGAGCGGCCCTTGTTGGGGTGTGGCCACCTGCTCCGCCCCTTGCTGGGATGGGGCTTCGGGGGAGGGCCCGCTGATTGCTTCCCGGATTCTGGGATAGGTAAGGACTCCCGCCACGATCAGCACAAGCACCAGGGTAAGGCCCATGTAGACTTTGTTCCTGAAATACCCGGCAAGTTCAAAGCGGAGTACCGAAAAAAATTGTTTCATACTGCCCTCCTCATATGGCCTTGCCGGTATATTCAACAAAGATATCGTTCAGCGACGGCTCGAATACCCGGTAGCCCTCCACCGGAATATTGGCCCCGGCCATGGCAGTAAGCAGCGGCAGCACATCCTCCACCGCTTTCACATGCACATGGAGCGCGCCTTGGGATATTTCCGCCTCAAGCCCCCGGCTTTGAGCATAATCCAGCGCCTTCTTTGCTTCCTCCCCCGGCACATCCACCACGATATGGCGGCGGTCATAGGTGCGCTTGTGGGCAGCGATGTCGGTATCCAGCACGATATGGCCCTGGTTCAAGATGGCGATGTGCTGGCAGAATTCCTCTACATAATTCATCTGATGGCTGGAAAACAGCACGACCTTCCCCGCATCGATGCATTCCCGGACGATGTCCTTGAGCAGCATTGCATTGACAGGGTCCAGCCCGGAAAAAGGCTCATCCAGGATCACAATTTGAGGGTCGCCCAGCATGGCCACCGCCAGCTGGATCTTCTGCTGATTGCCCTTGGAAAGGGTATCCACTTTCTTTTGAGCGTAGGAGGAAAGCTCCATGCGGTCAAGCCAGCGCTTGGCCTCGCTCCGGGCGTCGGAGGCAGTTAAGCCCCGGAGCGTCCCCAAGTAGACCAATTGATCAAGAATCAGCCGCTTGGGATAAAGCCCCCGCTCCTCCGGCAGGTATCCAATGCGATAATCCCCCCGGCGGAAAGCCTTGCCATCCAAAAGCACCTGCCCCTCATCCGCCGGAAAGACATCCATGGTGATACGGATCGTGGTGGTCTTGCCCGCGCCGTTACGGCCCAGGAGCCCAAGCGAGCGCCCGCCTTCCACCGCAAGGTCGATACCGCTTAAGACTTCCTTGTCGCCAAAGCGCTTGACGACATTTTGCAGTTGAAGCTTCATGTAAGCCTCCCTTTCTTTTCCCCATGAGCCAAAACAAATCATTTCGCTATATACAGATTTATCCTACATGCTCTTCTCTTGATTGTCAATGATTCTCCTATTTGAAAAGAGTAAGAAAAGGCAGGCAAACCGGTTTCCCGGCTTACCCGCCTCGCAAAGTCTTCCAATACCCCTGCTTAGAATCCAAGATCCTTCTCGACAGCCTCCGTCAGTTCCGGCAGAAACAGATCATGGGAGGGCGGGATGCGCTGGACGCCGAAGACCAGCGTAGTGCGGCGCTTGGGGTCGATGCGTATGGAGGTACCGGCCAGGCCGTTCCAACCAAAGGAACCAAGGCTTTCATGATAGGCTGTCTTTTTCGGGTCCATCAGCACCCGTACCAAATAGCCGTATCCGTAGCCCTTCTCATCCGCCCAGGTGCAGCCGACCCTTTGCTCCTCCGTCAAATGGTCCTTTGCCATCTCTTTCACCGACTCGGGGGAAAGGATGCGCACGCCATCCAAAGTACCTTCACCCAACAGCATCCTGGCAAAGCGCGTATAATCATCCACCGTGGAGAAAAGCCCGCCGCCGCCGGACTCAAAGCTCCCCTCCTCCGCCATGGCCAGTACCTTGTCCTTGGGCTGGCGGGCAAGCCCAGCCTTGCTGGGAACATAGGTAATCGCCAGCCGTTCCTCAGATTCCTTGGGGACCCTAAAACCCGTATCCTTCATCGCAAGCGGCTCAAAAATAGTCTTTTTGAGATATTCCCCCAGCTCCATGCCTGTGGCGGCAACGATGAGCCCGCCCAGCACATCGGCACTGAAGCCGTATTTCCACTTTTCCCCCGGATGGAAGCACAGGGGACATCCGGCCATCAAACGAATGACTTCCCGGGTGCTGATCCGCTGGCCCAGCGCCTCGTGAGCGGCGATGTGCCGAAGCGCTTTGATGTAGTGCTTGGAAACTTCCTTCATTACAGGATCGTCTGTGTGACCGCCTTCCGGATAAGGGATGCCGGAGGTCATGGTCAAAAGGTCAAAGACCGTGATCTCCCGCCGGGCGGGCTCCAATACGGGCTTGCCATTATGGAGCTCGCAGACCTTTACGTCCTTCCACTCGGGAAGGAAGCGGGAGATGGGCGTATCCATGGAAAGTATGCCCTTCTCCTTCAGCGTCATGATGGCCACAGCCGTGACGGGCTTGGAGCAGGAATACATGCGCATGATCGTATCGCGTTTAAAGGGGCGGCGGGTCTTTAAATCGCTACGCCCCGCGTAATGGAAGATCTCGCCTTTCCCCTCCTGGGTAATGAGCGCCGATACACCTGTCGCCAGCTTTTTCTCCACAAAGGACTCCAGCGTTTTTAAGACTTGCTCAGCCATGGATGATGCCCCCTTTGTCCCAATATTTCCAACTGATAAGTTCATGATACGACTGGTTTTGGGTGTTGTCAATTGGGGAAAGGGCGGAGAGGGAAAGGGCACACAGAACGATTTCCCTCCCGTGGAGGGGTGGACCTTGAGGCCGGACGGGGTGGTCACGGGAAGGATGGCCATTCGACCACCCCGGCGCTACGCGCCACCCCTCCACGGGAGGGGAATTACGAGGCAAGAACCTATTCCTGCACCCCCGGGATCTTGGGCAATGAATCGAACCCCGGCTTCAAATCTTCATCGGTGGGGATGTAGTCGGTCATCTTCCCCTCGTTATAGGCGGAGTAGGCGGTCATGTCAAAGTATCCCGTGCCAGACAGCCCGAAGAGGATGGTCTTGGCTTCCCCTGTCTCCCGGCAGCGGACGGCCTCGTCGATGGCAACGCGTATGGCGTGGGCAGATTCCGGCGCGGGGAGGATGGTCTCCTGCTTGGCAAAGAACACCGCCGCCTCGAACACCTTCGTCTGCTCCACGGCCCGGGCCTCGTCCAGGTATCCATCGTGGTAGAGCTTTGACAGGATGGGCGCCATGCCGTGGTACCTGAGCCCGCCCGCATGGTTGGGCGAGGGGATAAACCCGCTGCCCAAGGTGTACATCTTGGCCAGGGGCGTGATCTTCCCCGTATCGCAAAAGTCATAGGCATACTTGCCCCGGGTCATGGACGGGCAGGAGGCCGGTTCCACGGCGATGAAATGGGGCTTTGCGCGGCCCAGGATCTTATCCTGCATGAAGGGGGCCATCAGCCCGCCAATATTGGAGCCGCCGCCCGCGCAGCCAATGATGATATCGGGATATTCGCCTAAGATCTCCATGGCCTTTTTCGTTTCAAGGCCGATGACGGACTGGTGCAATAGCACCTGGTTCAAAACAGAGCCCAACACGTAGCGGTGGCCTTCGCTGGTGACGGCTGTCTCCACCGCCTCGGAGATGGCGGTGCCCAAACTCCCCGTGCTATCCGGGTTCTGGGAGAGCATGGCCCGGCCCACGTTGGTGGTGTCGCTGGGGCTGGCGATGACATTTGCGCCGAAGGTCTCCATAGCCGCCTTGCGGTAGGGCTTTTGCTGGTAGGAGACCTTGACCATGTACACCGTCAGCGGCAGGCCAAAGTACGAGGCCGCCTCCGCCATGGCAGTGCCCCACTGTCCCGCGCCAGTTTCTGTGGTCAAGCCCTTCAGCCCCTGCTTCTTTGCGTAGTAGACCTGGGCCAGGGCGGAGTTCAATTTGTGGCTGCCGGAGGTGTTGTTGCCTTCAAACTTGCAGTAGATTTTGGCGGGAGTTTGCAGTGCCTTTTCCAGGTTGTAGCACCTAATCAGCGGAGAGGGCCGATAGATCTTATAAATGTCAAGAAGCTCCTGGGGGATGTCGATGTTGCGGGTGGTGTTGTCCATCTCCTGTTTGGCCAGCTCTTCACAAAACACGGGATACAAGTCTTGGGCGGTCATGGGCTTGCCAGTGCCGGGGTTCAGGTAGGGCGGGGGCAATTCCTTCATGTCGGCGCGCAGGTTGTACCACTGCTTGGGCATCTGCTCCTCTGTGAGGTAGAGCCTGTAGGGAATTTTTGATGTCATGATGATTCTCCTTTGTTATTTATTATTTCGCCGCATGTCTGCGGCGGCGGGCACTTCAGAAAGCTTTTGTCCGGGAGCATAAAAAAATGCCCTCGTCCCTTGTAAGGGACAAGAGCATGAACTCCTGCGGTACCACCCAATTTGGCTATTACGCCCACTCACTCCATATGCGAACACATACGCTCCCTTGGTAACGGGTGGAGTTCCCGTCAGGTACTACTCGTTTCCTTTCGCCCTGCCCTCACAGGTCCATTCGGCATGGTCCCCTTTACCGCGATCCCACCGCCCGCGGCTCTCTTTGAAAGGCTCTTTATGCGTACTCGTCCTGTTCAACGGTTTATATGGTATTGCTCCGCATTATACGCGGCCAAGGAAGGGTTGTCAAGCAGGTTTTTCAAGGAAAGTGAAATTATTCCATGCAATATTGTTCAACCGCGTTCTCGTGCCAGAAGCATCAGCCTGTCCAGGCCGATGGCACTGATGAGCAGCCGTTCTTTTTTGCTCCCCAAGAGCTTTTGCGTCCAATCCACAAAACCGCCGTCACCGATCTCGATGACCTCGTCCTTCAGGCGCATCTCAATCTTGAAGTTCAGGCCCCGGTAATATTCATTGTCCGATTCTGCCCAGTCTGTTTCCAACGGGATATCTGGAAAGACCGACCTTAAATGCGCATCCGTTCTTTCCAGGAAGCCCTGGGCGTCCGTATAGCCCTTGCGACTGCGCAGCAGGATGGAGATATCTGCTCCAAGGGCTGCCCTCAAATACTCATTATAGAACCGCAATTGGTGCGTAAGCATTTCCCATTCGCAGCGGTAGGAGCCGCTGTCACGTCCGGAGGAGACCATGCAGAAAAGCCCAAAATGCGCAAAGCTGTGGGGACCGGAAAACGCCCCGGCCCTAACCGCCCTATGCGCAGCGCAAAGGTGCAGGTTGCGTGTGGCATTTTCCCACTCGCCGCTGTCCAGCTTTTCCGCCAGGTACAAGGCCAGCATGTTGGTGGGGTCGGACAGCACTTCCGTCCCTCTTGCCGCCGAAAGGATCTTGTGCTGGCTGACAGGGGCCACGCAGGAGCAGCTGGCAAACAGCGCCGCCGGGGATAACAGCACGGGCTCATTCCCCCGCTCCCTGGCAAACGCCAATATTTCCAGCTCCTGCTTCATATACGCGATGGGGTCCAAAGCACCGGGCTTCACGAACCGATTTGTCCTATAGCTCTTGAGCATGGCGGCTGGGGGCTGTTTATCGCTCTGCCTCTTGAACCATTCCAGCATCAGGGAATGGGCATCAGAAGGAGAAAGGGTATCCAGCTTCTCCATAAGTTCCGTGTCGCCGATCTTTTTTAGGATCCGCCGGATCAATTCATTGTCTTCTTTTTCCATTCCATCCACCTGCCCCTGCGCTAAAACGTCGATAAGTAAAAAGAGCGCGTCATTGCGAACGAAGTGAAGCAATCCATGATCCTTCGTAATCTCAGCGGGGCGATGTGGGCATCACCCCGTACGCGCTCGCCAGCTCCTTTTGGAATCCTCCGCTGCTAACCAATCCTCAGTCTCGCTTCGCTCGCCAGCTCCTTTCAAAAGGAGCCTGAGCGGTCCCCCTCCCGTTTCGTAAGACGAGCGAAGCGAGTCTTACGCCGTGGAGCGAAGCGGAACTGCGGAACACCGGGCGCGAAGCGTCAGGTAGCGAAGAATGAAAAGGGAGGCTTTTGGATTCCTCCGGCCGCCTCGCCTCTTGGAATGACGAATAGTCATTGCTTACTTTACTTCAAATCAATACTTGGTGTCGTACGGCCAGGGCGCGCCGCCGGCCAGGCACCCGCCATCCACCCTTATTTCCGCGCCGGAGATATAGCTGGAGGCGTCGGAAGCCAGCAGGACGCACACGCCAACGATCTCTTGGGGTTCGCCCGGGCGCTGCATGGCGATGCGCTCCTTCAAATACTTCGAGCGCTCCGGGTGCTCCCATGTGGGCACGGTCAAAGGCGTGAGGATGTAGCCGGGGCTTACGCAGTTGGCACGAATGCCAAACTTGGCCCATTCCACCGCCATGGAGCGAGTAAAGGCCAGCACACCAGACTTGGTGGCAGCGTACACCGATACGCCCCCCAGCACCGCGCCGGTCTTGTGGGAACCGATGTTGATGATGGAGCCGCCCTTTTGCCGGATCATGCACGGAGTCACGGCTTGGGTGACCTGGAACACGCCCTTCAGGTTCACATCCATGATGCGATCATAGGTCTCTTCTTCTACATCAAGAAAGCCTTCCCGCTTGTTAATCCCCGCACAGTTCACCAGGATATCGATGTGGCCCCAGACTTCCCCGATGGCCTGAACGGCCTGGCGATGCTTTTCTTATCGGCTTCGTTCATCAGGTGGCAGGAGGCACATCCCCCTGCCGCCCTGATTTGTTCTTCTTTGCCCGCAAGGGAAAACAGCTTTTCCAGGTTATCGCCAATCCCGGACACGGCTTCATCCTCTTCCGTTGTATCAGCCCACGACGCCGTGCATACCGCTGCGGTCCATGGGCGCGCGGCGCTCAAACTTCGTTTTCATTTCCACACGGCCATGGGCGTCGCTGCTTAATTCAAATGCCGTCATGACTTCCAAGGCATGCAAGGTTTGATGATAATCCGCCCGGGCGGGCCGCTTGTTCAGGATGGCGTTTGCCATATCCGCCAGGCCCAGGGCGCGGCTGTTTTCCTTATAGTCGTACAAAAGCGGCAGTTCTTTTACCGCTTTTTCCTCGGGAGTAAACAGGGAAATAGGCCCGCCGAAATAGTTGGGGTCGGGGCAGAACAGCGTGCCGTGGGTACCGTAGATCTCCAGCCTGGCCTGGTTGGGATAGTAGGCGTCAAAGGTGGTGAAGATGGTGCCTACGGCGCCGTTCTCAAACTCCATGATCCCGGTGACGGAGGTAGGCACATCCACTGTAATCACCTGGCCGCGCTTGGGGGCGCTTGTGATGAGGCGCGTGGGGAAGGCTGATTTCGTAACCCCTGTCACGGCCTTCACGCCGCCCACCAGGTTAAGCAGCGCGGTAATGTAGTAGGGTCCCATGTCCATCATGGGGCCGCCGCCCCGCTTGTAGTAAAATTCCGGGTCGGGATGCCATGTCTCATGGCCGCGGCAGATCATGAACGCAGCCGCGCCCACCACATCGCCGATGACCCCGTCATCAATGAGCCTGCGGCATGTTTGAAACCCTGCGCCCAGGAACGTATCCGGCGCGCCGCCCAGCATCAAGCCGTTTTCCTCAGCCAGCTTCACAAGCGCCATGCCTTCTTCAAACGTCGCGCCTAGGGGCTTTTCGCTGTATACGTGCTTTCCTGCCAATAAGGCGGCCTTCGTCACCTCAAAATGCTCGCTGGGGCGGGTGAGATTCAGCACGATTTGAACTTCCTTGTCGCGGAAAGCATCATGCATCGTCTCGTAGAGCTTGGGGACATTGAAATCCTTCTGCGCTTTCTCCGCCCGTTCCCGGACGAGATCGCACACGCCGATCAGTTCCAGCTCATGAAAGGTCTCCGTAATGTTTTTCAGGTAGATCCCGCTGATGGCGCCCACGCCGATCATTGCCACTTTGATCGCCATACGATGTTCCTCCTACATTCCCAGCGCATTGCGGATGTATTCCCTGGAGACCATGGCGGCGTGATAGTTGCCCACGGGGGGATTGTCCAGTTCCACGCAGAGGACGCCGTCGTAGCCGCCGTTCTTGAGTTCCTTCACAACTCCCTTAAAGTCCACTGTGCCCAGGCCCAGGGGCAAGAACCGCGCCATGGGCCGGCCCTGGAAGGCGACCTCGTCCGGGTCCACGTCCTTTAAGTGCATGTAATTGATGCGGGGCACGAACTTGCGCACCGCCTTCACTGCGTCCATCCCGGCGATGGTGGTATGGGCCGTATCCAGGCACAGGCCCACCAGTTTGGGGTCGGTGAGTTTTAGGAAAAGCTCAATCTGCTCCTCGCTATATACCGGCGTATTGGCATGGGGATGGAAGCAAGCCACCAGCCCCTGCTTTTTGCACAGCGCGCCGATCCGGTCGGAAAGCTCCGCATACTTGCGTATGGTCGCCTCGTCGGTAGGCCGATCGTTTGGCTCTCCCCGCCACATCACGCCCTGAAGATTCATGTACGTGGCGCCGATCTTCTTCATGAAGTCGGTATAGGCCACCGCGTTTTCGTAATCCTTTTCCGGGTCGTCCGAATAGTGCAGGTACAGGTTGGCCATTTCCAGATGGTATTTGTCCAGCAGCTCTTTCACCGCTGCGGCGTCGTTGTCAAAATACTTGGTGATGAAGGCGAAGTTCTCCACCGCCTCATAGCCCAGGTGGGAGACTTCTTTGAGGAACTGCTCGAACTCGTACTTGTAGTTGTCCTGGTGGTGGATAAGCCATGTCCAGCCGGTGTAAGCGATCATCATGCGTTTAGCCCCGCTCTCCATTGAAATTTGTATGGATTTACACGGTTTGAATACTCTCATTATCATAACACATGCCAGGGGGCAGAGAAAGACAGAAATCCAAAAGTAGCTGCCAAAAATTGGCCTCGTAACTTATTGTACTCTTCCCCATTCTCCTTGCGCCAAGGCCTTTTGCATGGTATGATGCAATCAGACAGAAACGAAACAAAAGAAGGCGCGATCCCCCATGAACAGCAGCTTTTTCTATGAGCTCAACCACCAGGCCCTGCGCGTGCATTACGGACAGAATTTGACCTTCTATCCGCACTTTCACAACCACCTGGAATTCTACTTATGCCTTGGCGGGCAAACCAAAGTCGTGGTGGAAGACAAGGAGAAGGTGCTTGAAGCCGGGGATGTGGCCGTGATCTGGCCCAACAGGGTGCACAGCTACACGGCCCTTAATAGCACCAACCACTGCATCGGCATCGTGGATATGTCCTTGATCCACGAATACGCGCCGGTACTTACAAAGCACGACTGCCTCGATCCCTTTTTGTCCAAGGAGCGGGTGCACCCGGATGTGATGCGCTGCCTGGACAGCCTGACCCAGACCGAGGAACTTCCAGAACCGCTGCGGCGCGCCTACCTGAATGTACTCATCGGGCGACTGCTGGAACAGCTGTCCCTGGGGGAACAGGCCAGGCCCCTGGGCCACGATACGCTGCGGGACCTGATGACCTTTATCGACGCCCACGTCACTGAGCCCCTTTCCCTGGAGCGGCTTTCCCGGGAACTGTATCTGAACAAATATTACATATCGAAGCTCTTTGCCCAGCGCATCGGCTGCAGCCTGCGCACCTATATCAACGCCATCCGCGTGGACAAGGCCTGCGCGCTCCTCTCCGACCCTTCGGCCACCCTTGTGCAGGTCATGGAGGCCTGCGGATTTGAAAGCGAGCGCACCTTCTTCAGGGCTTTCAAGGCCCAGTGCGGCATGACCCCGAGCGATTACCGCGCTCTACCCCATAAGTTCCTGCGGCCTGTCACTTCGGGCCGGCCGCACCCCGGCATTGCCCATGGCATGTAATACAAAAGATCATGGTCCTCATTAGCAAGTGCGACGGGATAGCAGCCTGCTCAAAAACCCGCAGGGCTTGCGCGTGATGGATTGCTTCGATCGCAGGCTCCCTCACAATGACGCGGCAGTAACGTTTCGCTATTGCGAATCGCGCGGGCGATGGCGACAACGCAAGTGAAAAGGCCATCCTCTCGGATGGCCTTTTCACGGTTGCAGGATTTTTCAACAGGCTGCCTAGCCCATATTGATGCCTGGGTAAAAACAGGTGGTATGAATAAACCGCGCCCCGAAGCTGCGGGCCATGGCGCACTGGGCCGCGCTGCGCCGAAGCACCAGCGCCTCCGCCTGGGTGACGCCCTCCTGCTTCATGATGGACAGCGCCCTTTGCAAAAGGGCTTTGCCCATGCCCATGCGCCGGTACGGGGGGCGGATATACATGGCGGCCAGGTTCACCCTATCTCCGCTGCCGGAGAGCAGCGCCTCACCGATGACTTCATCTCCCCGGTAGATGCCCAGGGCCAGGAAGTGGGGCCGCTGCATGCACTCTCCCAGAGCATTGATATCCAGGGCGGCGATGCGGCTCTGGTTCAGGCGCAGGAGGAAGGACTGCTGTTCAAACTCGGCGTTCAGCGGCACGCTGGCGATAGCGCAGCCCATGGGGACACGCCCTTCCTCCTCGGGAACAGAAAAGCGGACCAGGTCCTCGGCATCGTCCAGCAAAAAGCCATTGCTCAAAAAGAAGTCCATACTCCTGGCATCATCCACCGCCAGTTGGGTATAAAGCCTTGCGGGAAGGTGCGGGCTTTGGGAACGCATTTGATAGGCCCGGGCCAGGAGCGCGCCAAAGAGCATATACTGGCAGGACGGCTGCGCGTCCAATTGCATATAAAGGTTCACGGGGCGCTGGGGAAACATATCCGGCTGATAAAAAGGCAGCATGAAGCCCGTACCCTGCTGGATATCCGTGTCGTCCATAACAAAAAACACGTTTTCAGCGGGCAAGCCCTGGTATGCTCCCAAGGGGTGATATACGCGCATTGGCGTTTATCCTTTCGACACTTATATGCGTTTAGCGCCCAAATGGGCGCAGTACGGCTTATTGTAACCCGGCCTTTGGAATTTCGCAAGCAAAAATCGCTATTTGCGCAAAGTGTGCTTTTGAGAAAAGGCCTATTTTGTTTTTACTTTCCCCACCTGTTGTGCTACAATGTAGAAAGTGTCTTCCCAAGATACATCCTATTGAGTTTTCCCTAAAGGAGTTATGTCAATGCCCCTTACCGTCGGCGTGGTTTCCCTAGGATGCACCAAAAATCGGGTGGATACCGAGCAAATGCTCGGTCTACTCCGCCAGCATGGTTATCAGATTATTTCCGACGCCGAAAGCGCCGATATTCTCATCGTCAACACCTGTGGTTTCATCGAATCCGCCAAGACAGAATCCATCGATACCATTCTTGAAATGGCCCAGTACAAGACGACCGGGGCCTGCAAGCTGCTGGTGGTCACAGGCTGCCTGGCCCAGCGGTACGCGGACGATCTGATGCGGGACATGCCGGAGATCGACCTGGTCCTGGGCGTCAATCAGTACGGCCGGCTTGTTTCGGCTATCGAAGACGCCCTGGGCGGCGCGCGGGGCTCCTACTGCTCCCCTTCCGATTCTTTTCTGGAAGCCGGGCGTGTGCTCACCACCCCGCAGTATTCCGCCTACATCCGCGTTGGCGACGGGTGCGACAACCGCTGTGCCTACTGCGCCATTCCCCTAATCCGGGGCCGTTACCGCTCCCGGCCCATGGAGAGCATCTTAAGTGAGGTGCAGAGCCTGGCTGGGCAGGGGGTGCGGGAGCACGTGCTGGTGGCCCAGGATACGACCCGCTACGGCACCGACTGGCAAAAGACCTCCCTGCTGCCGGAGCTTATGAAGAAGGCTGCGCAGATTCCCGGCGTGGACTGGCTGCGGGTGCTGTACTGCTATCCCGATGAGGCCGACATTGCCTTGTTGGACGCCATGGC
>JAEWAH010000209.1 GCA_023391725.1 Bacillota bacterium
TCGTTGATGCTGGAATATAGCGCCGCGGTCTCATTAGTAAACGGCAAACCGCACACGGACAGCGCGTCGCGAAGCGCAGCTTTTTCCGCCGCGAAGAAATCGAAAAGTGTATTGTCTGCATCTGAAAGCAATAAAGAATAGGGCGTTGCCGGCATGGTGAAAATCCTCTCCGATTCTTATATAGAAGGGATATGTATAGATTACGCCAACGCCGGTTTTTTTGCAACCCTTGCAAGGGAGTTTTCATCCTTGACCGGGAGCAGAAAAGGATGCTACGATGCTGTTAAACAGAAATTGGAAGGCATTATAGAAGAAGTTGAATTTTTGCGGAGGATGAGTGCCCATGCAGTTCGGCAGGGAGAAGAAAGGCAAAGCCGAAATCGCCAAAAGCGTAAGCCGCCCTCGCCTTTTCGGAGGCGAAGTCATCCGGCACTACGATAAAAATGGGAAAGAGATAGGCAAAAGCTACTCAACCCCCGGGCTTTTGGGCGGAGAGGTCCTCAAGCATTATGACGAAAGCGGCAGACAGGTGGGAAAAAGCTACAGCCGCCCAGGCATTTTTGGCGGAGAGGTAACAAGGCATTATGACAAAAAAGGCGAGCAGGTAGGCAAGAGCAACAGCTTTCCCGGCATCTTCTACGGAGAAAGCACAACGTATCGCGGCAAAGCAAAAGCCGCTCTACTCCCCGCATGCTCGGCGGAAAGACTACCACCAGCCGGGCACGGCGGGATGCGGGCTGATCCTTATCGGTTTCTGCCTGGCTGCCGCCGGGATCGCCGCTACGATCGCCGCGTAATGGCCGGGCGAGAAGCTCTATTTGCGGCGGATGAGTACCGTGAGCACACCGTTTTGTGGCAGCGCTTCCAGAACGATGTCATAGGGGAGGGTATTTTGAAAGGTAAAGTCACTGTAGCTGCCTACCGCGGCATCGAATCCCCTGGGGATATACGGTACCCCCGAATCCTGGTGCAAGGCCCATTCCCCAATTTGCAGCGGCAGGGTTAAGGCAGCGTTATAGATGGTGGTAGTAAGCTGGCACACGCCGCCTCCGTACCCCACCCCCTCGTTGCTGATATTTGGAGCTTCTTTGTAGCTGTTTGACTTTCTATATGGGCCGCATTGTTCATTGAAGGAGAAGTTTTCTCCTTGCGCCACTACCAGGCCGGATATCTTCTGACAGGCCAGTTCGATATTCCATTGCCTGTTTTTGCTGAGCCTTCCACCGGTCTTTTCATTGTAGTAGGTGGTAAAGCCTCCGATGAATTCACCTGCCTTGGCATCCTTCCAAGGGGCGAATGGGGTAAAGGCCAGGGCATCCGCCGGAATGGATGCCGTGCCGCGCATGATGTTCGCTACCGCGCCATCTTCCGACCATTGTGTCACGGAAAGCAGGTCGCCCACACGAAGGTCGTTACCGCTGTATTTTGCGGCGCTTACATGATAAGGAGCCGTGACCCTAGCAATGCCTGCCTGAAAAGGCGTTTCGGGGATCGAAGCGTCAAAAGGCTGCAAGGAGCGGAACCTGTACAGCCACTTGGCTTTACAGTAGCCGGTAGCTCCGTCATAGGAGACCGTACACCAATCCGGGCTGTATTGTAAAACAAGCAGGGTATCCCCCGACGCTACTTCCTTGACCCTGTAGGCACGATCCTCGGGCGACTTGCGCACGTGGAATTCGGTGTTGGCATGGGCCTCGTATACGGCCGGCTGTTCGGTTGTAGCAGCTGCGCTGAAGACAGGCAGGAGGAGTAAAAGCGCAAGGGCGCAAAAGATGTAAGCCGGGCTTTTATTCATTCGTATATCCCTTTCTGGCATAGGACTTGGCACAGCTGGGAATAGCTGGTGCAAATCCATTTTACATGATAGACGTTTCAAAAATCGGAAAAGTTTTCAAACCTTTAGAAATAATCAAGGCCCGATTAACCTTCTTTCATGACGGATAATAAAAAAAATTGGCGTAAATGGCAGGAAAATGGTAAAATATATGGAATGTAATACCAGTGTATCAGTGTATTCCTAAGGGGCAAAGCAGGATCAAGGATGCGGGGCCATTCAGCCACGGTAATACTGTTGCTTTTGTACCAAAGAATTAATGCCGCCCTATTTGGGCAAACAGGGGATGGCCAATGCTTCAATCAAAAAATAGCGCACAGATGAAGGATGAGGACCGTTTGCCCCGGGCGGGCAGCCGGACCGGCGGCATGGGGTATGCCTTGAGCAGATCCCTGCGGGTCACCCTGATCTATTTGATCGTAGGCTGCCTGTGGATCATATTTTCGGACCTGATCGCGCAATCAATTTTCGGAGATCTATCCAGCTTGCTGGTGGTAAGCATCATCAAGGGCGTGTTTTATGTTGTCGCTACCGCGGTGCTGATCTTCAGCCTGGTTTACCGTCCGCTGAAAAACGCGGTCTCGGCGCGGGAAAGCGCGCAGGCTGCCAACGCCCTTCTGAAAGCGGCCAATGAGGAATTGATCCGGGAAAAAGAGAAACTGACAGAATCGCAAACACGGCTCAAGGAAAGCGAAGTGCTGCTCCGGGCTGTTTTTGAGCAGGCCCCAGTGGGTATCTATATTGGCCGCGACAGCAATTACGCGGACAAGATATTCGGCGAAAGCCCCGCCATCAACGCCATGTATGCCACCATCACGGGAAGGACCGTGGAGGAGTTGACCCAGGGCAGCTGGACGGATATCACCCATCCGGATGATCTGAAGGCGGATCTTGAAGGCTATGAAAAGATGCGCACGGGGATCATCGATGGCTACGACATGGAAAAGCGCTATATCAGGGCGGACGGTTCGGCGGTATGGGTGCACATGATCATTTCCCGCCTGTACCTGGACCGCCTTGCCGATCCCGGTTATCTTTGCATTATTGAAGATATCTCCCAGCGTAAGCAGCAGGAGATCAAGTTAAAATATTTGAGCGAGCGCGATCCGCTGACGGGCATGTATAACCGCGTGTGCTTTGAGGAATTGCTGGGTCAGGACGCGGTGGAGCGCGCCGGTGAAAAACGGGCGTTGCTGCTGGTGACGCTGAGCAGGCTTGCCGCCGTCAACATTGCTTACGGGTACGCCTATGGCGAAAGCCTGGTGAAGGCGGCCGCCGGGAGGCTGGCGGGCTTTGGGGCGCCTGACTGCCTGCTGTTCCACCTGGCCAACGACCGGTTCATCTTCTATGTCCGCCGCTATCAGGAAAAAGCGGAACTTGATGCGTTCTGCGGCCGTATCACGGAGGCGCTTGACGCAAGCCTGAATGAGGCGGGCGTTCAGGGCAGCGTCGGTGTGCTGGAGCTTGACGGCGCGTATGACAGCGTGGACAGCATGCTAAAGCTGGTCTCCATAGCCGCCGAATACGCGGGTGAAAATCAGGGCAGGTACTGCTTCTTTGACAAGCAGATGGAAGCAGCCATCAACCGCAGGAACATGATCAAGTCCGAGCTGGCCAAGTGCGCCAAGGAGGAGGAGGATGGCCACCTGTATATGGTCTATCAGCCGATCTTCCACGCCAGGACAAATATGGTCTACGGCTTTGAGGCGCTGGCCAGGTTCACCGGCGACATCGTGGGGCCGGTATCTCCCAACGAGTTCATTCCCATCGCGGAAGAAGCGCAATTGATCGTTCCCCTTGGTAAAAAGATCATCCGCCTGGCCTGCGGTTTCTTAAAGCGCCTGGAGGAGCAGGGCATCCGTGACAAGACGGTGTCTATCAACATCTCCGCCACCCAGCTTCGCCGGGACGATTTTCTGCCTGACCTGTTGGATGCTATCACTCAAACGGGCATCAACGCCGTCAATATAACCCTGGAGATCACCGAGTCCATCTTTACCGATAACTATCAATTGATCAATGACAAGCTTAAAACCATCCGGGAAAAAGGGATCGCCGTGTCCATTGATGATTTTGGGACGGGCTATTCGTCCCTGGCCCGT
>JAEWAH010000248.1 GCA_023391725.1 Bacillota bacterium
CCTTCAAGGTCTACCTCCCGGAGAACAAGGAAAAAGCCGCGTTTTCGGAGTTCATCTCCTGAAAGGTGGAATGAGAAATGCCAGAGGCAGTAGAAAATGTGAATCGCAAAAAGCCTTCCCTTCTAAAAAAGGGAAGGCTTTCTTTTTTTCATTGAGTAAATAGTGGTTTGGCGGGCGGTCACATAAGGGCGATGTGGGCATCGCCCCCTACGGCGGCGCGCCGGATCGTCGCGGCTACGGTCAACCACCCCGGCGCCGCGGGTGCCACCCCTCCTCTGGAGGGGAATTAGGAAGGCCTCAACCTCCTGTACACGTCCCTCTCTGGGTCCAGGGCCTACAGCCCTTGATCGCTTAAGGGAGATATGGGGAGCGAATACCATTTCCCCTGCCTACTTTTGTACCGCCGTCTTGTGCAACAGGTTAAAATCCCGTGGCAGGTCCGCATTCACCCAGAACCTGCCGTAATATACACCCTGCCCGGTGATGAGTCCTTGCTTGTTGCGCAGATCGGCGATCACTTCACTTTGGGGAACAATCTCCCGCACATGATCCCGCACCTTTTCGGCCGCGCTTTCGGAATAACTGTCGATGGCCAGATACTGCTTTTCACCATTTACGATGCGGCTATCCACCAGGGTCACGATATGCCCGACCCGAAGGTTGCACAGAGACACACCCTTCCCTTGGGAGATGTGTTCCCACAGCGTTGGAAGATCGTTACGCAGCCCATCCTCCTCATAACGGAAGCCCATCCTGGCCGCTTCCCCGTGAGCCATCAGGGCGTGAAGCAGCTCGGGGCGGTCGGTTCCGTCATCTCCCCTGCCGCCTTTTTGCCGGGCAAAGTCCGAAAGCCGCTCGGGGTCCAGGCGGATGCCGTGCATCCATTCCACGGTGTGGCACATGGAAAACAGCCCGCAGCCGGCGCTGGACAATGTTTCATTCGGGGAGGTCACATAATCGTAAGGATAGGACCAGCCCTTGCACCGCTGATTCATGAAGAGCAGTGCGCGGCCCTCATAGGCGATCTCCCTGGTCTTCCCTGTAGGACAGAGCAGCATATGCGCGCCTCCTTAAGCAAATTGAGCTTCGTACATCTTGTAATAGAATCCCTGGGCAGCCATGAGGGAATCGTGGGTGCCTGTTTCCACAATGTTGCCGTCCTTTACCACCAGGATCAGGTCCGCGTTCTGGATGGTGGAGAGGCGATGGGCGATGACAAAGCACGTCTTGTCTTTCATCAGCGCGCGCATGGCCTGCTGTATCTTGACTTCCGTGCGCGTATCCACATTGGAGGTGGCTTCGTCCAGGATCAGCATGGGTGAATCCATAAGCATGGCCCGGGCGATAGTCAATAGCTGCTTTTGCCCCTTGGAGATATTTGCTCCATCGTCGGTGATCAATGTATCGTATCCCTGGGGCAAACGCTGGATGTAGGAATGGATCCTGGCCGCCTTGGCCGCGGCCTCCACTTCATCCCTGGTGGCGTCCTTCTTGGCGTAGGCGATGTTTTCATAGATGGTGCCGTGGAACAGCCACGTATCCTGGAGCACCATGGCATAGCTGCGCCTAAGGCTCTTGCGGGTCACATCCGTCACCCCGTGACCATCCACGGTGATGCACCCTTCATTCACATCGTAAAAGCGCATGAGCAGGTTGATAAGAGTGGTCTTTCCCGCGCCGGTGGGGCCTACGATGGCAATGAGGCTCCCGGGCGCGGCGCTGAAATTGCAGTGCTTCAGGATGGTCCTGCCCTCTTCATAGCCGAAGGACACGTCTTCAACCCGCACATCCCCGGCCACGTGATTAAGTTCATCCGCACCCTCTTTATCGGCCTTCTCCAGGGGCTCATCCAGCAGGCGGAACACGCGCTCCGCCGCCGAAAGGGCGGATTGAAGTTCGCCCAGGATGTTGGCCATCTCGTTGATGGGCCCGGAGAATTTGCGGGAGTACAGAACGAAGGAGGAGATATCCCCCAGGGACATGCGGCCGTTCATGAATAAAATGGCCCCGAACACGCTGATCAGGGAGAGGGAAAGGTTGTTGATAAAATTCACCGAAGGCCCGCCAACGCTGCCGTAGTAATCGGCTTTGTAGTAAGCATCCACTGCCTCATCGTTCTTTACCCCCACACGGCGGACGGTGTTTTCCTCCTGATGGTAGGCCTTGAGTGTTTTTTGGCCGCTGATGACCTCTTCCACCATGCCGTTGAGCTCGCCCAACTTTTTGGATCGGTTGCGAAAGAGCGGGCGGGTGTGGGACACGATAAATCTGGTCAGCAGGATCGATAGCGGGATGGTGACCACAAAGACGAGTACCAGGGTGGGAGATAAGGTGAACATCATCCAGAAGGAACCGACGATGGTGACAAACCCCGAAAGGATCTGCACCAGGTCGCTGGAAAGGGACGTATTGATGGTATCGATGTCGTAAGAGATCTTGGAGATGATATCCCCGCTTTGATGGGTGTCAAAATACCCAACTGGCATATCCGCCAGGCGCTCGAACACATCCTTGCGCATGCGGTAGACGACTTTGCGGCTGATGGTGATCATGAGGATCGACAAGGCATAGCTAAGACCCGAGGAGATAAGGTAAAAGAAGATCATCTGGATAACCAGCGAGGTTATCCCCTGGAAATCCACTTTCCCTTTGCCCGGCTGGATGAGGTCGATAGCGAAGCCCGAGAGCCTGGGGCCAAGCAGCGCCAGGTAGTTGCCGCCCACGGAGAAAACGAGGGCCAACAGAAGCGACCACTTGTACTGGAACAGATACTGTCCAAGCCGGCGGTAGACCGTCTTCTTACCCACGGCCCATCCCTCCCATCTGGATGCGCTCGATCTCCTGGTAGAGTTCGCAGCTTTGCATCAGTTCCTCATGTGTGCCGTACCCAACCATCTTCCCATCGTCCAGCACCAGGATGTGATCGCATTTTAACACCGTGGAAACGCGCTGGGCGATGAGGAGCGTGGTTGTATGGGAAAAATGCGTGCGCAAATCCCGGCGCAGCGTGGCGTCTGTCTTATAGTCCAGGGCGCTGGAGGAATCGTCAAGGATCAGGATCTCCGGGTCGCCTGCAAGGGCCCTGGCGATGAGCACCCGTTGCTTCTGCCCGCCGGAAAGGTTGGCGCCCTTGATGTTCAGCCCGGAGCCGAAACCTTCCTTCTCGGCAATGAAGTCTGCCGCCTGGGCATACTCCGCCGCGCGGTGGACGGCGTCTTTTTCGATCTTCCGGCCCAGGCGGATGTTTTCTTCAATGGTATCCTCAAACAGGACGTCATTTTGGAAGACCACGCCGAACTTTTCCCGAAGCTCTCCCATTTCGATCTGGCGGATATCACGCCCGCCGATGCGGATCTGACCTTCATCCACATCATAAAAGCGCAGAAGGAGCTGGGCGATGGTGGATTTTCCTGCCCCGGTAGGCCCGATGATGCCCAGCGTTTCCCCGCGCTTCAAGGAAAAATGGATATCGCTCAGATTGTCTTCCTTCTTGTTGTAGGAGAAGGATACATGGTCGAATACAACGTGATCTTCCTCTGCATTCACGGGGGTCTCGGGCATTTGCACCATTTCCTCCGGCACAGCCATGACCTCTGCGATGCGGTTGGCGGAAGCGCTGGCCTTGGAGTACATGGTGAAGATACGGGTGATGGTCATCATGGCGTTCAGGATGATGGTGAAGTAGCTGGTAAAGGCAACAATCTCGCCCACTTCCCCTGCTCCCGCGTTCACCCGCACAGCGCCTACCAGCACCACCAGCGTGAGGCCCAGGTTGAGTAGCATGTTCATGGCCGGGCTGATCCCTGCCATGGTCAAATTGGCCTTCTTTTCTGTTTGGACGAGGGCTGAATTTACATCATCAAAGTGGCGCTTCTCATCCTCTGTTTTGGATAGCGCCTTGATGACGCGGATGCCGGCAGCGTTCTCTCGAACCACGCGGACCATGCGGTCCAGCGCCTCCTGGGTGAGGCGGAACAGGGGCACGCCCTTGCGGGAGATCAAAACAGTGATAATTGTTATAAAAGGCAGGATGGATACCAATACAAGCGTCAGCACCGGGTCAAGAGTCAATGTGACAAAGATGCCGCCCACAAGTAAAATGGGGGCACGGATGCCTATACGCTGCATCATGCCCACCATTTGATGGATGTTGTATGTATCTGACGTCATTCGGGAAATCAAGGAAGGTATGGTAAAGCCATCCACCTGACGGTTGGTAAGGTACGATATCTTACGGAACAGGTCATACCGTATCCGCCGCGTTGTATCCCTGGCGACGGCGGCGGCCATTCGGTTGGCCATAATGTTGGTCACAACAGCCAGTACCGAACACAGCAGCATCACCCCGCCCCACCAAAGCACCGGGCCGATTTCCCCGCCGGGGAGCACCTTGTCGATAACGTAGGCTAGTATCCAGGGCAGGCACAGATCCATAATGGTGCCGGCAAACTTGATGAAGAAACCTACCAGCATCCGTGGCACATAAGGGCGCAGGTACAGGAAAACGTGCTTCAAGTCTTCCCCTTCTTCTCATAAACGAAATAAATGCACATGTAAATATACAGGAAACCGAATCAAATTACAAGGCAATGCGGGTCAAATGATGAAATAATCCCTTAAACATCTCCCGTTCCTACAAAAACAGCGCCTGCATTTTATAACAGGCGCTTAGGGTCAAGCCAATGTAAAGCCGTTCTTTTTAAGCAGCGATTGGGGCTGTTTTTGCAGGTTCTCCAGCTTCAAAACAATGCCCTGCCTTTTTGCGCCTTCCTGCAGGGACGAAAGGGCTTTGAGCGCGGATGCGTCCATGAAAGGAACGCCCGCCATATCCAGAAGCAGCGTGGTCATCTGCTCCCGGTCCCTTTCCGGAAGCTGCTGCAGCCGTTGGGCTGCCATGAAAAACAGCGGCCCGTTCACCTTTAGGCGCATTACGCCATCTCCCTCGGATTCCCACTGCATGGCTACCATATTCCTTAGTCTTACCAGCACCAGGACTGCGGCCAGGGCAATGGCAGCGCCGATAGCCATAACCAGATCCAGAAGGACCGTCAGCAAAAACGCGGTAAGGAATACGGCGGCATCGCTTTTGGGCAGGTGTTTCATTTCCTTGAAGTAGGACCATTCCCCCATGTTGTAGGCAACCACCATCAATACTGCGGCCAATGCGGACATGGGCACATACTTTACATAGGGCATGCCCACCAGCAGAATCGCCAGCAGTGCAACGG
>JAEWAH010000273.1 GCA_023391725.1 Bacillota bacterium
GAGCCTCTTGTACCTATACAGGACGAGCACCCGGACCGTCACCCCGGCGATCCTTGAAATCGTTACAGCGATGGCGGAGCCGCGAACGCCCATGGCGGGAATGCCAAGGAACGGCACGCCGAATATCAGCACGAAGTTGAGGAAGATATTGAGGATATTGACGCCGCCCGTGATGATCATCGGCGGCTTTACATCGCCCGCCCCTCTCATGGCCCCCGATACGATGATATCCAGGACAAGGCAGGGGAGGTTGAACAATATGATGCCGAAATAGGCGCTGCCCAGGGTAAGCACCTCAGCGTCTGCTCCGCCCATGAAAAAATGGATAATGGGCGTGCTGAACGCACGGCCTGCGACCATCAAAAGAAGGCCTGCCACGATCGCCATATAAATGGATTGTACCAGCGTTTTTTTCGCCTCGGCGGTATTGCCCTCGCCTGTGACCCTGGCGATGATCACCGTGGTCCCGATGGACAGCCCCGCAAAAACCGTCTGGATGAAATTCATGAGCGTGGTCACCATGCCCACCGCGGCTACAGCGGCGTTTCCCAGGCTGCCCATGAACATCATGGAGACGATGCCCACCATCATTTCCAGAACCTGTTCGGCGATAGACGGCCATGCCATGCCGATGATCTCCCGGTCCCTGGATCTGTCGAACTTGAACCTATCCAGCTTTAACCGCTTAAGCAACATCAGTGACCCCCGCAATTTTGCAATCACGAATCAGATTATAGCGCATAGGACACGGGATGTCATCGTGTCAAGCCCAAAATACATTAAAATTGGAATATTTGTGTAAGCGAGGACGGCCGATCCAGGCAAGGGATGCCGGAAAAGGAAGGCCGCGGCGCGTTTGAGCGGATCCTGGCAGTTCTGCCAATAACTATTTCTAGAAAAGATCCTAAAATATGCAGGCCCAAGTGCTTTGCGTAAAGAATCATCTATATGATACTGCACAGGACTTTTTATAGGAGGCACGGCGTATGGATGCATTGTTGATTACGGTCATCATAGTAGCAGGCACCATTCTCTTACTCTATTTGCTCATCTTCAAGATTCTGGGCCTTCGGGTCATTAATTCCAACGAAGTGGCGGTCGTTGAAAAATGGTGGAGCACCAAAGGCTCGCTGAAGGATTCCATCATTGCCCTCCACGGAGAAGCGGGCTACGCGCCGGACCTTTTGCGCGGCGGCATCCACTTCAAATCCGTGCTGATGTACAAAATTCACAAATACCCGCTGATCACGATCCCGCAGGGGCATATCGCCTACCTGTTCGCCCGGGACGGGCAGCCCCTTTCTCCCACCCAGACCTTGGGGCGGGTCGTTCCTGAGGCCAACAACTTTCAGGATGTATCCGGGTTCTTGAAAAACGGCGGTCAGCGCGGCCCCCAGCGAGGAATCTTGCGTGAAGGCACTTACGCCATCAACCTGGCCCAGTTCATTGTGATCACCCCCGGCGATATCAAAACCATCGCCATCACCACCAAACAGGAGCAAAGCGACCTGGTGAGCATGCAGAAAACCCTGGCCGACCGGGATGGTTTTGTTCCCGTGGTCATCATGGGCAAGGGGAATGAGTCCAGCGACATGATGGGTATTGTGACGGTGCATGACGGCACGTCCATCGCCCAGGGTGAGATCATCGCCCCGGACGTGGGCGAGGAGCATTCCAGCTTCCAGGACCCCGAAAAGTTCCTGGAGCTGGGCGGCCGGCGCGGCAAGCAGATCCAGGTGCTGACGGACGGTACCTATTACATCAACCGCCTGTTTGCCACGGTGGAATACCGGCCCAAGACCGTCGTGCCCATCGGCTATGTGGGCGTGGTCGTCTCCTTCTTCGGTACCGAGGGCGTGGACACCTCCGGGGAAGACTACAAGCATGGCGAGCTGGTGAGCGTCGGTTCCAAGGGCGTTTTGGAAAAGCCCCTGATGCCCGGCAAATACGCCTTCAACACGGACGCCGGCAAAGTGGTGCTTGTGCCGACCACCAACATCATACTTAAGTGGAACAAGACCGAAAGCGGCGACCATAAGTATGATGAAAACCTGACCGAAGTTGACATCATCACCAAGGACGCTTTTGAGCCGTCCCTGCCGCTGTCGGTGGTTATGCACATCGACTACAAGCAGGCGCCCTGGGTGATACAGCGCTTTGGCGATATCGGCATGCTGGTCAACCAGTCCTTGGACCCGCTGGTCAGCGCCTACTTCAAGGACGTGGCCCAGACGAAGACCTTGATCGAGCTGATCCAGGAGCGCAGCGCAATCCGCGAGCGGGCAGTGCTTGAAATGAAGGAGAAATTCGAAAAGTACAACCTCCAGTTGGAGGAGGTGCTGATCGGCACGCCCAAGACGGCGGTGACCGATACCCAGATCGAAAACATCCTCATGCAGCTGCGTGAACGGCAGATCGCCGAAGAAAAGAAAGTAACTTATCAAAAGCAACAGGCCGCGGCGGAAAGCGAAAAATCCCTGCGTGAAGCTCAGGCGGTTGCTGAGCAGCAAAGCTTCCTGACCAAATCCAAGATCCAGATCGAGATCGAGGGCAACAACGGTGCGGCTTTGGCCAGCCGTGCGGAACAGGAATCCAACCAGATCATCGCGCTGGCCCGCGCCAACGCCTCCAAAGTCAGGCTGGAGGGCGAGGCGGACGCCTCCAAGGAATCCAACGTGGGCTTGGCCAGAGCACAGGCCATCGAGGCGCAGGTCAAGGCGTACGGCGGCGCAGAGTTCCGCGTGATCCAGGAGATCACCGATAAGCTGGCGGACGCCATCAAGAACGCCAAGGTGGACATCGTGCCTAAGACGGTGGTCAATATGGGCAGCCAGGAAGGCGCTCAGAGCAATGCGGGCGGCAGCAGCACGGTGATGGATACGCTGTTGAAATTCATTACCTTGGATAAGCTGGGCGTTTCCCTGCAGCATATCTCCGAGCCCTCCACAACAGCCGAGGCGATTGAGGCAGTATCTCAAAAGAATCAGGGAGGCGATCCGCAAAAGCATCAAATGCCGCCGGAACAGGCTGATGCCCCAAAGGCATAAGGAGCTGTCGCCGACGCCTTCCCCATGTTTCTCAAAAGGGAGCCGGGCAAGAGATCATCTCTTGCCCGGCTATTTTCTTCTCTGCAAATCGTTCAGCGGGATATCCTAGCCAAGCGAACCGCAGATCAGCGTATTAAAAAAGGAAATCGCGATGGCGGGATCAAGGCCCTTTCACCGGATCCTTTATTGTGCTGCAAGCAATTTCAATGCTATAATGTTTTACATGCAAAAACAGGAGAAGAAAAGCCTTGATATAAACAAACAGCGAAAGGTGCAATTCTGTTTTCTGTCGGCGGTGAAATACCTGTTAGCGGTTGAGCAAGAGGAAACTGAACATTCTGAAACAGTATGCGAGCCCAACACAGATAAGCATAGGGAGGGATCTTGATGAAACGCACCACATGCTGCCTGCTGTCCATTTTGCTTTGTTTATGCGCTCTGAATGCCCAAGCGTGCACGAGCTTTGCCGTTTACTCTTCCGCCCCGATCTATGGAATGAATTGGGACTATCCGGACACGGCGGCATATCTGCGGCTGGGGCAGGTGGAAGACTATCATAAGGTATTCAGCTTTGGCTTTGAAACCGAGTACGGCATGGCAACCAACGGTTCTATGAATGATCAGGGCCTTGCGGCTTTCGTCCAGGATCTGCATCCCCGTGAGATGACGACTGCGGCATTGAGTGATACAAGCGTCGAGGATATGCACGATTTTGCATGTTCTTCGCCCTACCTGTATACCAAGGCACAGGATGTGCGGGATATATTGGATGATGGGATGCATGTGGCGAACAAATACCATACAATGCACGATCTGTTTGCGGATGCTAACGGAGATGCCTTCATACTGGAGGAATATGACGAAAAGAATGTTGTGACACAAGCCGAGGGCGGCGTGCTGGTCATGACCAACTTCCCAAACCACTTTATCGGTCAAGTCGATTTAGAGAAAGAGTACGATTTTGTAGGGGTTGACCGGTATAAGATCGCTCACGAGGTCATTGCAGCTCATTGGGATGATTTTAACGTGTCGTACGGATTTGAGGCGCTTCAAAAAGCGGCGCAATATGGCATATACAGGACGCGCTTTTCAGGTATTTATGATCCGATTAGAAAAGAAGTCTATGTAGCCCTGGAATGCGATTATGACCACATATGGAAGATCTCCATCTCTGACGAAACAGTTGAAACCTATCTTGGGTTTGGAGAAGAAAAGAT